>JAJTHU010000224.1 GCA_021300055.1 Nitrosomonadaceae bacterium
AGGCACCGGCAAGCGACCAGCCTTCCACATACGCCAGGCGGTCTTGTAGGTAAGGCCTTGCTGCTTAGCCCACACGCTCAATTTCATAAAAAACACTGTACCTCAATTGGGCATATTTCGTTATGTATCTTGTTACAGCTCGCAACCCCTTATCCGGGTATTCGCATAGGCGAATCCCCTAGCGCCGGGCGCAGCACCGACTCTACTGCACAGCAGGCAAAAACTTCTGCGGATCGACGGGGCGACCTTGGCGTCGAATTTCGAAGTGAAGCTTGTACTGGTCGGCGTCTGAATTTCCAACCTCGGCGATCTTCTGACCGCGCTTTACCTCCTGGCCTTCATTCACAACGATCTTGTCGTTATGAGCATACGCAGACAGCCACGCGGCGTTATGTCGGACAATGACGAGGCGGCCATAGCCACGGATACCGGAACCGGAATAAACGACTTTGCCTGGTGCCGCCGCCAGCACGGGTGCGCCTTTGGCCCCGGCAATGTCGATGCCCTTGTTCGCCTCGGTAAAGGTCGCAATCACTTTGCCCTTTAGCGGCCACGACCAGTCGACATCCTCGCCCGCGGTTGCGCTCGGCGGGGTGCCTGTCGTTGTTGGTGTCGAAGGAACTGCCGCCACCGTCGGTGCAGTCGTTGGTGGAGTCTGCGTCGAAGGTGAAGCACGATCCGCCTGCGCATTGAGGCGCGCGAGCGTTTCGTCGCTGTAAGGTACCTTGCCGCCGCGAGGTTCGACTTTGTTGGTCGCTGAGTTCTGCGCCGGGCGTTCACCCGCAGCAGAGGGCATCGGGGTCGGCACGAGTGGTGCCGCCACGGGTTGCCCTGGTTTTGGCTCCTTAACACTTGGTTCTTTGTTCGGCTCGGGGCTTCCGGGTGGCGTGACGCGGAGTACTTCGCCCATCTTGATGACGTTGGGGTTTTCGATGTTGTTCCACATCGCCAACTCACGATAATCCAAGCCGTACTGCAAGGCGATGGCGATCAAGGTTTCGCCGCGTTGAATGGTGTGCGTGCTGGCACTGTCCGATGAAGCAGGCTTTTGCTCTGCTGCGCTTGAACTAGGTGTCGCTGGCGCTTTTGCAGGCACTGGAGCCGTCGCACTGGTTGCGGGAGGACGACGTTCGGCGACCGGCGCGGGAACTCTGGACGCGCACCCGGCGAGCGCAAGGAGCACGGCAACGAGTGTGGCTGACGCAAACGAAAACTTGGACAAATTCATCTAGACAGTTCCTGGCACCAATGGGACAAAGCGCACATCGTGGACCACGTTCTGCACCAAGCCGGTTTCAGTTCGATCAATAACGTAAAGCTGTTGCTGCTCCACGCCGACCGGGAGCACCATGCGTCCGCCAAAAGCAAGCTGTGCGGTTAGCTCAGCCGGAATCTGTCCTGCGGCAGCGGTCATGATGATCCCCTCGTACGGCCCGCCTTCGGCATAGCCAAAGTGACCATCGGCGTGTTTGAAAATAACATTGTAGTAGCGCAAATCGCGCAGCGTTCGGCGTGCCTTATCCATCAACGGCGCAATGCGCTCGACCGTGTACACGTCCTTCGCGAGCTTGCCCAAAATCGCTGTTTGGTAGCCGCAACCCGTGCCGATTTCGAGCACTTTGGCAGGAGGCCCGCCCGGCCGCGCAAGCAATAGCTCGGACATGATCGCAACGATCTCTGGCGTCGAAATGGTTTGTCCAAAACCGATCGGCAGTGCCTTGTCGACCTCGTAAGCGCGGTCCTGTAGTGCCTCGTCCACGAACACATGGCGCGGCACCTCAGACATCACCTTGAGCACAGCTTCATTGCGGATCCCACGCGCGCGCAGTGACTCGACCATACGCGCACGCGTACGATCTGAGGTCATGCCGGTGCCGGAGAACTTTGCCAGTGTCATTCTCGCTGTCGCAGAGAGCGCCGTTCAGCGCGCGATCCAATCGGCGACGCTGCCCATCTGCTGATAGTTAGTCAGATCCATCTGCAGCGGTGTGATCGACACGCGGTCGTGCTCAGTCGCATGGAAGTCTGTGCCCGGCCCTGCATCAGCAGCGGCGCCGGCGGCACCAATCCACCACACTTCATCTCCCCGAGGATTGGTGGCGCGGACCGCTGGTTCCGCTTTATGTCGCTTGCCGAGTCTGGTCACTTCAAAACCCTGCAATGCCTCGCGCGGAACATCGGGCACATTCACGTTGAGTAGTGACGGAGAGGTGATCGGCGACGCTTGCTGGCGCTTGACCAACTCCGCGGCGACCCACGCAGCCGTTGCAAAATTCTTCTGGTCACAGCTTACCAGCGACACCGCGATCGAGGGAATACCGAGCAGAAAGCCTTCTGTTGCTGCCGCGACGGTGCCAGAGTAGATCGTGTCGTCTCCCATGTTCGAGCCATGGTTGATCCCCGAAACAATCATGTCCGGGCGAAAGTCCAGCATGCCGGTAACCGCCATGTGTACGCAGTCGGTGGGCGTACCGTTAAGGAAATAAAAGCCATTCGGCGCTCGACGAAACGAAAGTGGCCTGTCGAGCGTGAGCGAGTTGGATGCACCTGACTTGTCGCGCTCAGGCGCGACAACGGTAATGTCGGCGAGGGCCTTAAGAGCATCATAGAGCGCGGCCAGCCCCGGAGCGAAGTAGCCGTCATCGTTAGAGAGCAAAATGCGCATGCGATTCCCGTCTTGTTGAGGCGAAATTATCGCATGCGACATCAACGAGGCTCTCGCGCTACCGTGGCGCGTGTGATGCGGGAGGTGCGGGTTAAGGTTCGCCCACCACGTCGGCGCCTTTAGGCGTCACGAACGTGAAATCGCTCGGGCTGACGCGGGCGTTGCGGTCCAAGCGTGTAAAGGCGATGCGCGTGCGGTTGCCAAACGCATCAGCAAGCTCCATCACTCGCAAGTCAGTTGCGGCGAATCCCATCCGCACGCGCTCAATGCCCGCGTCCTTTTGCTTTGGCTCGGCGTTGACCCAAACGAGTCCTTCTGCATCACCGCCAGCGACCAACGTAAACGCCGCTTCGACTTCTGCGCGCCCTGCGAGCAATGCGGCGGGTGTTGAGGCAAATGCCGCTTCCAACTTACGGATGCTGACTTGATTCAAATCTTGGTCGAAAAACCAGACGCGCTTGCCATCGCCAACGATGGTTTGCGCAGGTTTGTCGTACACCCAGCGAAATTTGCCAGGCCGTTGAAACACCAAGGTGCCCTTCACTGGCGGCGCTGCCTTGCCGCGCGGATCAGTGACCGTCTGCGTGAACTCGCCACGAGCGGACTGAGTGCCTTGGATGAACTGACGCAATGCATCGATGGCGCTGACATTCGCCGTTGGGGTCGGCGTTTGCGCGTGTGCACCAAGCGCCATCGTGGCAAACGCGACGACGAGCAACGCATCGCAGATCGCACGGAATGAAAAAGACAAGCGAGGAGTGATCTTCATATTTGTTGGAGCCGGAATGCGCGCGACGGTTCCCCTCTGCGGCGATGGCCTGCGGGGATTTGGAATTTGCGGGCAGCTTACGGCGTGTCAGCCCGGTTCGGAACAAGAATCTCGCGATTGCCGCTGCCACCCATGGCCGAGACCAGGCCAGCCTTCTCCATGTCCTCAAGCAGTCGCGCAGCGCGGTTGTAGCCAATCCGCAAATGGCGCTGAACAAGCGAGATCGAGGCGCGTTTGTTCTGCAGCACGACTTGTACAGCTTGGTCGTAGAGCGGGTCCTTCTCACCACCCGCCTCAGCGCCACCAAGGGCTTCGGCGAGCGCCTCTTCGGGCGCATCGAGAATGCCTTCGATGTACTGCGGCTCTCCCTGCGACTTCAGGTGCGTGACAACGCGGTGTACTTCCGCGTCACCGACAAACGCTCCGTGCACGCGCTGCGGCATGCCCGTGCCCGGCGGCAGATAGAGCATGTCGCCTTGGCCAAGCAACGCTTCAGCGCCCTGCTGGTCAAGGATCGTGCGCGAATCGATCTTGGACGACACCTGGAACGCGACCCGCGTCGGCACGTTCGCCTTGATCAGGCCGGTGATGACGTCTACGCTTGGACGCTGCGTTGCCAGCACCAAGTGGATACCCGATGCGCGCGCCTTCTGCGCGAGCCGAGCAATCAACTCTTCAACCTTCTTGCCCACCACCATCATCAGGTCGGCCAACTCGTCGATCACTACCACGATCAGCGGCAGGGCTTCAAGCGGCTCAGGCGCGTCAGGCGTGAGCGAGAACGGGTGCGGAATCGGCGTGCCCTTCTCATTGGCTTCGCGAACCTTGGTGTTAAAGCCCGCCAAGTTGCGCACGCCCAGCGCGCTCATGAGCTTGTAACGGCGATCCATTTCAGCCACACACCAGTTGAGTGCGTGTCCAGCGTGTTTCATGTCGGTGACAACCGGTGCCAGCAGATGCGGAATGCCCTCATAGACGGACATCTCAAGCATCTTCGGGTCGATGAGGATAAGGCGCACCTCGTTCGCAGTGGCCTTATAGACCAGCGAGAGAATCATCGCGTTGATGGCCACGGACTTGCCAGAGCCTGTGGTACCGGCAACGAGCACGTGTGGCATCTTGGCGAGGTCTGCAACGACCGGTCGCCCAGCGATATCTTTGCCCATCGCAATGGCAAGTTTGCTCGCCATGTCCCCGTAAACGGTCGAGCCCAAAATCTCCGAGAGGCGGACGATTTCGCGCTTCGGGTTGGGGATCTCTAGCCCCATGTGCGAGGTGCCTGGAATCGTCTCGACGATGCGGATTGACACCACCGAGAGAGCGCGCGCCAAATCGCGCGCCAGATTCACAACGTTCGAGCCCTTCACACCCACGGCGGGTTCGATTTCGTAACGCGTAATCACCGGGCCTGGGTATGCGGCAACCACCTTTACGCTCACATTGAAGTCCATGAGCTTGCGCTCAATCAGGCGCGAAGTGAACTCAAGCGTCTCTGCTGTGGGCCGCTCGATACTGGCATCGGGCGGATCGAGCAGCGAAATCGTCGGCAGTGGTGAGTCAGGCAAATCGGAAAACAGCGGCGCCTGCTTTTCTTTCTTCACGCGCTCCGATTGGGGCACTTCGATGACCGTCGGCTCGATGCGAATCGGCGGATGGTCTTCGATGACGCGACGCATCTCCTCAACTTTCTCTTCGCGCTCGACCAGCGCCTGCTCGCCCGCCTCACGATCGCGCTTGGCTTCCGCGCGCCCCTTGATCGCCTCGAACGCCATCTCGACCAGCCCACCAACGCGCTCAGACAAACGAATCCAAGATAGCCCTGTAAACACCGAAAGAGATGCGGCACACACAGCCAGCAAGAGCACGGTGCCCCCAACGAATCCCAGCGCCTTCTCGATGCCACCTGCGAGCAAGATGCCGATCACGCCCCCCGGCCCGTTGGGCAACGCTGCCTTCATCGAGTGCAGACGCAACGCCTCAAGCGAAGAAGATGCCACCAGCAAGACCAAAAAGCCAATCAGCGCGATGACGATATTGCGCCGCTCAAAAATCCCTGACGCCTCGACGCGGCTGAAGAGGCGCACAACCCCGTAGACGGCCAGCACAACCCACCACCACGCCGATAAGCCGAACACGCCGAGGAAAAAATTGGAGAGCCATGCGCCCGCAACGCCGCCCTTGTTGGCGACAGGCGCACCGGTACCTGAAAAGAAGAAGCCTGCGTCTTTTGCAGAATGCGTCGCGAAAATCAGCGCAAAGTACGCGGCCAGCGCCAACAGTACGATCCATCCGGCTTCACGCAGTAAACGTGCTACCCGCGTGGACTCAGGGGACGGCCCTTTAGGCGCAGGCGCGGTGGGGTCAAAGACATCGTTATCGGTGGCGATCATCGGCTCGAATTATAGCCACGCACACCCGTTACGCCGCGTTCGCGCACACTCGGCGGTGGTGGTCTGGCTGCGCTTAGAAGCTGGGGGGCAACTTGTTATCGTGAATCGTAATTTGCTTTGACTCGATCGAGATGTAGCCCCGCTCCGATAGGTCTTTCAGGATACGATTGACCATCTCGCGCGATGCGCCAACCATATTGGCGATCTCCTGCTGGGACAGTTTTTCCCCAACAACCAGCTTGCCGTCAGTTTCGATCGCAAGTTCAAGCAATGTGTTGGCGACCCGTCCGTAAACATCCATGAGTGCGAGCGTGGATATCTTTTTGTCGGCATCGCGTAGGCGCTTGGCGAGCGAAGTCATCACGGTCGTGGCGATCTTGGGCGCGCGCTTCAGGCACTCTTGGAACGCACTTTGCGACAAGACCTTAAGTGTTGTTGCTTCAAGCGCGGTCACCGAAGCCGAGCGTGGCTGCTTGTCGATCAACGCCATTTCGCCAAAAAACTCGCCTGGGCCAAGTATTTTCAGGATGATCTCGCGACCATCTTCGTCGCCGATGAAGACTTTGACGCGTCCAGACATGATGGCGAACAAAGAGTCGCCGAGGTCACCCTCAGTCAAAATTACCGCGCCGCGCGAGATCTGGCGCTCGACCGCGAGGTCGGCAATCACCGCAAGGTCTTCGTCGCCGAGTTCCTTGAAGAGCGGCACATTGCGTAGCATGTTGAATTGATCAGCCAAATGGTCACCGTTTTGAGAGTGTGCGTCTTAGCGTCTTGTTGGTATCGCGCTATTGACCTCAGTTACGACCCATTTTGGCACAGCGGCGGCGGCGCGAGTCGCGTAGTCGAGTGTCCTCCCGCGATTGGGTGATCGCGTCCCCGCTACACGGCCAGCTGGCGCGGGTTGTAAGCCACTCCATCGCCCCAATCTGCTTCTCCATGTCCCCGGAAACCCCAGCGCATCGAGCAGCCAGCTGTGCGCCGATTCGAGCTTGCCGCAGCGATACACGAACGCCTAGTGCGACCCCGCGAATGGTTACAGCGAGCCGCAACGATTCGCTCAGATAAAATGGCGGCTCATTCTTTTTGAACTCATCATGTCTGCCAAACACCATCGCCTCATCATTCTCGGCTCCGGCCCTGCCGGCTACACCGCCGCTGTCTACGCAGCACGCGCCAACCTCGCTCCGGTGTTGATTACCGGCCTCGCCCAAGGCGGGCAATTGATGACGACGACCGACGTCGAGAATTGGCCCGCCGACGCCGACGGCGTGCAAGGCCCCGACTTGATGATGCGTTTTCAGGCGCACGCAGAGCGCTTCAAGACCAACATCATCTTCGACCACATTCACACCGTCGATTTCAAGAACCGCCCTTTTACGCTCAAGGGTGATTCCGACGTCTATACCTGCGACGCGCTCATCATCGCGACGGGCGCATCGGCGATGTACCTCGGCCTGCCCTCTGAAGAGAAATTCCTCGGCAAAGGTGTGTCCGGCTGCGCTACCTGCGATGGGTTCTTCTACAAAGGCCAAGACGTTTGCGTGGTCGGCGGTGGCAACACCGCCGTCGAAGAGGCGCTATACCTCTCCAACATCGCGCGGCACGTCACGGTCATCCATCGCCGCGACAAGTTCCGCTCGGAGAAAATCCTTGCCGACCGTTTGTTTGCGCGCGAGAGGGAAGGCAAGGTCACCGTCAAGTGGAACCACACGCTCGACGAAGTATTGGGCGACAACACCGGCGTCACGGGCGTGCGCATCAAGTCCACGGTCGATGGCGCCACGACGGACCTCGCGCTCAAGGGCTGCTTTATCGCCATTGGCCACAAGCCTAACACCGAGATCTTCGAAGGCCAGCTAGAAATGGCCAACGGCTACATCGTCACCAAGTCCGGCTTGCGAGGCAACGCAACGGCAACGTCGGTGCCTGGCATCTTCGCGGCGGGCGATGTGCAGGATCACATTTATCGGCAAGCGGTGACCAGCGCCGGCACAGGCTGTATGGCTGCGCTCGACGCCGACAAATACCTCGAGTCCTTGCACTAAATTCTAGTATCGGCGAGCCTTTTCAGGCGAAATGCTTGAAAGTGCGCGCCAAATGGCGAGTTTTCGCCACCAACGCCTTGTAGCTGTTTAGGGGCCAACCGATCGATGGAACGCATCGCGCAATTCTTCGACCCACCGTCCTCGACCTTGACGTACGTCCTGTTTGACGACGAGACGCGCGAGGCCGCGCTGGTCGACGGTGTGGATCGGCAGATCGAGCGCGATCTTGGCTTCATCGCGACGGAAAACCTCGAGCTCAAGTGGGTCTTGGAGACCCACGTTCACGCCGACCACATCACATCGGCCGCAGAAGTCGCACGCCGCACTAGGGCGCGCACAGCCGCCCCTGCAAGCTGCGACGTTCCCGTGGCGAGCAAACAACTCTTGGACGGCATGAGCTTGCCGCTCGGCGAGGGCCGCATCCATGTGCTGCATACCCCTGGTCACACCGCCGGGAGCATGTGTTACCGCTGGGGAGACGCCATCCTCACGGGTGATACCTTATTCATCGGCGGTTGCGGACGCACCGACTTTCAGGGCGGCAGCGCCGATAAGCTATGGCACAGCGTGACCGGCAAGCTGTTTGCGCTGCCCGATGACATCCGCGTCTTGCCAGGACACGATTACAACGGCAAGCGCGAAAGCACCATTGGGCACGAGAAACGAACCAACCCCCGCCTCGCGGGCAAGTCACTCGAAGAGTTTCGCGCCATCATGGCGGGGCTCAACCTCCCCAAACCGAAACTAATCGACATCGCCGTCCCCGCAAATCGCGTCTTAGGTGCGGCGCGGCACGACGCCTAGCAGGGGCCGCTGTGACGACTGGAGCGAGCGACGACGATTTGTTCCAGCAAGAGATGCGCGCAGACGGCGTCAAGCCGATTAAGCCAACCCCGCGCGCGTCACTCGATCGGCCCAAACCGAAGCCGATTGCGGCCCAACTGGCGCGCGACGAAGCGAGTGTCCCCGAAGAGCTGCTCAAAGACACGTCGGGTTGGGACGATGACATCGATACCGGCGACCTGATCTCCTTCCTTCGCCCCGGCTTGCCGGGGGATGTGCTGCGCAAGCTCAAGCGCGGCCAATGGGCAGTACAGGCCGTGCTCGACCTGCACGGCATGACCACCACCGTGGCACGCGATGACGGGCCAGAGCCAAACCCTTCCAAGCTCCGGGACGCCCCGGAACGCCTAGAGCAT
>JAJTHU010000351.1 GCA_021300055.1 Nitrosomonadaceae bacterium
GAGTTGCAGGTGTACACGGACAATGTGGCCGCGCTGGCGCTGTACCGCAAGTTCGGTTTCGATCGCGAGGGCACGCTGCGCGCCCATGCCCTGCGCGATGGCCGTTTTGTCGACTCGCATCTCATGGCGCGGCTGCATCCGCGGCAACCGCAAGTCGACGTGACCCACTAGCATCGTTGAAACGAGTCTCTTTAGCCAATTCGTTTGGAGATGAGCGATGAATCCGAAGAAAATCTGCGTCGCGATTGCCACCTTCCTTGCAAGTTTGCTGTCTCAGCCTGCGACTGCGCAGCAAACCTCGGTTGTTGCAGCCGTTCTGCCAAGCAGCCGTTCGGTGTCGGTTGGCGGGGTTGCGACAGCATTTGCGACCATGGTTAACAGCGGTAGCACAACAGCAACCGCATGCCAGATCTCACTGCCGCCCGGACTGAACGCCGACTTCTACTATCAAGCGACCGATCCGACAAGCAACGCGCCTATTGCCGGAGCCAAGAACATTCCAGTCACGATTGGCCCGGGCCAATCACAGTCGTTTCTGATATCGGTGTCCCCGAAGTCGGCCTTCGCCGCGCAAGAGGTTAGGCTTCGCTTCAGCTGCGCGAATGCGCCGGATGCGCCAGTGTTTTCGGGTCTCAACACCTTCATGCTCACGAGTTCACCCGAACCGGGGCCTGACATAGTCGCCCTCGCAGCAACCGTACGTGGCGACGGCATCGTCGATGTGCCTGGCTCTAGGGGTACAGGATTCTTTGCGGTCGCAACCGTAAACCTTGGAACGGCAGGCTCGATTACGGCCCGCGCGAACGCCAGCACGGCAAGTCTCCCAGTCGAGCTTCTCATCTGCCAGACAAACCCAACGTCCGGGAGTTGCTTGGCGCAGCCTGCCGCCTCTGTTACCACTTTCATCAATGCGGGAGACACCCCGACCTTTGCAGTCTTCGCGGCCGCCTCCGGCGCCATTGCCTTTGATCCCACCTTGAACAGGGCGCACGTCACCTTTAGAGATCCCAATGACGCGGTCAGGGGCGCGACCGGCGTTGCAGTTCGAACAACACCTGAAACCGTGCGAACCGTTTTCGCTCACTTTTACTTTCCAGAGGCTGGCCCTGCATCGGTACCGTTCACGCAGGAGCGCACTAAAAAGTGGGTCGAAGAAAGTGCACAGCCGCTTGCAGCTTATTTTGAAGATGTGTCGTTTGGGCAAGCGCAAATCAGGCCGATAAACTACCTTGGGCTCTTTCCCCTTAGTAAAAGCAAGGCGAGCTTTCAAAGCGAAAGTCCTCTCGGATTCACCATGGAAGACGACGCTCGCGCGATTCTCGATCATGTTAGTTCGCTCGCAAATTATGACTTGATCGTACTTATGCTACCGCCTCTTGACTTTGGATATCCCGGTTGCAGGGCGTTTCCCGGCAAGCAGAGACTGTTCGTTAACGGAATCGCGCGCGTGATTCGGTCAATAACGATATCCGGCAATAGCTTCGGCTGCTACGAGAGTTCTGTCTTATGGCACGAAGTCGGACACACTTTTGGCATGATGCACTCATCGGCAATCCACACTTCAGGCATGGGCTGTCCCGTTCCCAGCATCAACTTACTCGATCCGCTGTTTTGCGCGGAAACTGGTGATGGAAGATATTTTACTTACGGAGACTACTTCGACGTAATGGGAAATTATCGGGGATATCCAAATGTCTTTCAGCGCTTGCTGGCCGGATGGCTATCGAGTTCTCAATTAGCCTTGGTTCAAGAATCGACGGAAGTCATATTGGATTCGAGCGAAAAATTCTCTCCTGGAAAGAAGGGCATCAAAATAGATCTTGGAATCGCCAATAACAGCCGTTCAATTTCCTACTATGCCGAATACAGAACTTTGCCCATCATTGATCCGGTCACAAACACTTACTACTTTGGGCCAATCGCCACGGACTCCGTTGAAATCCGGATTGCGGACGGTGATTTGTTGGACGAATTTGGTCAAAGAAGAAAAAACGTCACTTACCTGGTTAATCCAGGCGGCATGCAAGCAACACCCATGCGCCTAACATCGCCGGGTCAGGCATTTTGGGACAAGTATCGCGGTGTACGATTCACATGGTTGTCTAAGGTGGCAGCACCAACTCCTCAGGCGTTCGTTCGCGTCGAGAGGTCACCAATACGGATTTCCGTCTCTAATGGCGGTCAAACTGTGCAAGCCGTTTTCGAAAATCGCGGCGTTCAGTCAACAACTGTCAGCGCCGTAAGAATCGTCGGACGCAACGCCGGCAGTTTCACTGTTGCGTCTGATGGCTGTTCGGGCAAGGCGGTGCCTGCAGGCGCAGCATGCGCCGTCGCGCTCATGCGAAATTCGAGCACCGACGTCTTGGCATCCGTTGTTTTCGACAACTCTGATGCTTTGCGTCCCATGGCAGAGCATCCTCTTAACGCGGATCTGCCGAGCGCCGTCATCAACTGGGACACCTTGCGTCGGATGGCGGAGCATCCTCGAACCTCACCGGGGAGCATTCGACTGCATTGAGCTTTTTGAAAAATGGCTGGCCATTACTGAGCAACCCAGCCGCCGCCAGCGGCGACAGGCGCTCGCAAGGAAAACAATGCCTTACAGAAGATTTTCTTGAGAGCAAGTGAGAACTTGTGAAACCGTGGATCCAGCATCCGTGCGGGCAGCGGCGCCGTTTTTGTCGCCTATGCTACTGACTTCCTAGTAGTTTTTGACTCCTGAGTAAGTCGCTGAATTGATCGGCGGTGTTGTAACTAGAGGAGCGCCCGCATGATTGTCAGCAACCTCGAACTGATTCCCGGCCAGCGCATCGTCGCGCACCTGGGCATCGTGCAAGGCTCCACGGTGCGCGCCAAGCACGTGGGCAAGGACATCTTCGCCGGGCTCAAGAACATCGTCGGCGGCGAGCTCAGGAGCTACACCGAACTCATGCAGGAGGCGCGGCAGGAGGCCACCGACCGCATGATCGCCGAGGCCCGGTCCATCGGCGCCAACGCGGTGCTCAACGTGCGCTTTGCCAC
>JAJTHU010000208.1 GCA_021300055.1 Nitrosomonadaceae bacterium
ACTACCTCGGCATCGAGCATGTCATTTGGCTGCCGCGCGGCATTGTGAACGACGAAACCGATGAGCACATCGACAACATGGCGTGCTTCGTAGCGCCGGGTGAGGTGCTGCTCGCGTGGACGGACGACACGAGCGACCCGCAGTACGAGTTCTCGCGCATGGCGCTGGATGTGCTCGAGGCCAGTCACGATGCGAGGGGACGTCGGCTGCGGGTGCACAAGTTGCCGTTGCCGCACCCGATGTACGCCACGGCGGCTGAGCGCGCTGGCGTGGTTTCTGGGGACGCAGTGCCGCGTGAGGCCGACGAGCGCCTCGCCGGGTCGTACATTAACTTCTATATCTGCAATGGCGGCGTGATCGTGCCGCGGTTTGATGATCCCAACGACGATGTCGCCGCAGAGGTTCTCGCGCGGGTGTTCCCGAAGCACCAAGTCGTGCAAGTGCCCGGCCGCGAAATCCTCCTCGGCGGCGGGAATATTCATTGCATCACGCAACAACAACCGGCAGGCTCAGTTGGAGCGTGATCCACTCCGGCAGCAGCCGCCGCGAGGCTGACTGCGGTCGTTTCTACAGCAACAACAACCGGCAGGCTCAGCTGGGGCGTGATCCACTCCGGCAGCCGCCGCCGCTAGGCTGACTGCGCTCCTTACCCGGCCGCAGTCCGGTCGCGCGTGGCGGGAGAAAACGCAGTTGCAGTTGGCTCGGCTTCTACTAGGTTTGGTGCACCGCGTCAGCTAAAATAGCCGTTTGCCCGTAACGGCTCCGGTCTCGCCACCCGCGGGATTGCAAGTCGTTGATTGATAAACGATTTTCTCTTCGCGCCGCAGCCGCTGGCATTTGCCAACGCGCCGCCGCCCACTAAGCCCACATGTCCGCATCCAACGTCCCATCGGTTTCCGATATCCGCGCCGCGTTCGTCAAGTTCTTTGAGTCCAAAAGACACACCCATATCGCCTCGTCGTCGCTCGTGCCGCACGACGATCCAACGCTGTTGTTCACCAACGCCGGTATGAACCAGTTCAAGGACGTGTTCCTCGGCTACGAGAAGCGCGATTACGTCCGCGCCGTCACCTCTCAGCGCTGCGTACGCGCGGGCGGCAAGCACAACGATTTGGAAAACGTTGGCTACACCGCGCGTCATCACACGTTCTTTGAAATGCTGGGTAACTTCAGCTTCGGCGACTACTTTAAGCGCGATGCCATCAAGTACGCGTGGGAGTTACTGACTACCGTCTACAAGCTGCCCCCCGAGAAACTCTGGGTCACCGTTTATGCAGAAGACGACGAGGCCTACGCCATCTGGGAGAAAGAGATCGGCGTGCCGGTCGAGCGCATCGTGCGCATCGGCGACAACAAGGGCGCGCGTTACGCCTCCGATAACTTCTGGATGATGGGCGATACGGGACCATGCGGTCCGTGTAGCGAGATCTTCTACGACCACGGCGCACACATCGCCGGCGGCCCACCGGGAAGCCCCGAGCAAGACGGTGACCGCTACATCGAAATCTGGAACCTCGTGTTCATGCAGTTCAACCGCGAAGTGGCGGATGGTCCGATGATTCCGCTCCCAAAGCCCTCGGTCGATACTGGTATGGGCTTGGAGCGCTTGTCAGCTGTGCTGCAACACGTTCACGCCAACTACGAAATCGATCTTTTCCAAGCGCTCATCAAAGCGGGTATGCGCGAGACCGGTGAAAAAGACATCACCAATCCAAGCTTGCGCGTTATTGCCGATCACATTCGTGCGTGCGGCTTCTTGGTGTGCGACGGCGTCATTCCCGAGAACGCAGGTCGCGGATATGTGCTGCGTCGCATTGCGCGTCGCGCGATGCGCCATGGCTATAAGCTCGGCCAGAAGAAGTCGTTCTTCTACAAATTAGTAGATGACCTCGCCGCCGTCATGGGTGGTGCTTACCCCGAAATCGCGCAGCACAAAGAGCGCGTTAAGGCTGTGCTCAAGCAGGAAGAAGAGCGCTTCGGCGAAACGCTGGAAAACGGCATGTCGATCTTGGAAGCTGCACTCGCCAAAGACGCAAAGCGCCTCGACGGCGAAACCGCGTTCAAGCTCTACGACACCTTTGGATTCCCGATCGACCTCACGGCTGATATTGGCCGCGAGCGAGGCTTCGAAGTTGACATGGCCGGCTTCGACAAGGCCATGGCCGAGCAGCAAGAGCGTTCGCGGGGCGCGGGTAAGTTTGCCGCGAAGGAAAAGCTCGTTTACGACGGTGCTAAGACGGACTTCAAGGGCTACCAAATTGCAGACGGGCTCGACGCAACCGGCAACATCCTCGCGCTCTACCGTGGCGGCGCAGCGGTTAACGAACTGAAGGCAGGCGAAGAGGGCGTGATCGTGCTCGACAAAACGCCGTTCTACGCAGAGTCTGGCGGTCAGGTCGGTGACGTTGGCGTCATGTCTACGACTGGCGCGACATTTGAGGTCGCAGACACCACCAAAATTCAGGCCGATGTGTTTGGCCACCACGGCAAGTTGGTAACGGGTGCACTCAAAGTTGGCGACGCTGTGAAGGCGAGCGTGAACTTGGACGTGCGCGCACGCACTATGCGCCATCACTCGGTGACCCACATCATGCACAAGGCGCTGCGCGAAGTGCTGGGCAGCCACGTGCAGCAGAAGGGCTCGTTGGTTGATGCTGACAAGACGCGCTTTGACTTTGCCCACAACGCACCGATGACGCCCGCTGAGATTGCTCGGGTCGAAGAAATCGTTAATGGCGAAATCCTCAAGAACGAAGCGACCAGCGCGAAAGTCATGGCGCTGGAGGACGCGCAAAAAACTGGCGCAATGATGCTCTTCGGCGAGAAGTACGGCGACGAAGTGCGCGTGCTTGAAATCGGTTCATCCAAAGAGCTTTGCGGTGGCACCCACGTGGCGTGCACCGGTGATATCGGCCTCTTCAAGATCGTTTCTGAGGGCGGCGTCGCGGCAGGTGTGCGCCGCGTTGAGGCTGTCGCCGGCGCGGTGGCTTTCCAGTATGTGCAGCAGCTCAACCGCAGCTTGGAGAATGCAGCGTCCATGCTTAAAGCGCAGCCGAGCGAGATCGAGACCAAGCTCAGCCAAACGCTCGAGCACATGAAGACCTTGGAGAAGCAACTCGCGCAGCTCAAGGCTAAGGTGGCGGCGTCTGCAGGTGACGACCTCGTCAGCAGCGCCAAGGATGTCAACGGTGTGAAGGTGCTTGCGGCCAAGTTGGAAGGTGTGGATGCCAAAGGCTTGC
>JAJTHU010000203.1 GCA_021300055.1 Nitrosomonadaceae bacterium
GGTGAGGTCGTCAAGCTTCTTGGCAGAAGCAATACCTTGCACCGACGATTTGAAATTGGAGAGCGGATGCATGACGCGCTCGAACGAGAACACCACATCGTCTGCCGTAAATGGTGAGCCATCGTGGAAGCGCACATTGGGGCGCAACTTGAAGCGCCACGTCTTTGCATCCGGCTGCGACCATGACACCGCCAGCGCGGGAACGACTTTGAAGTTTTTGTCGCGGGTGACCAAGCCCTCGTAGATGTTGTGCAGGATGCGCGTGTTGCCAAGGATATTGGCCGCGTGTGGGTCCATGGTGGTGGCGTCGTCGGCTATCGCCATACGCAGCGTTTTGGCTTGCAGAGGTTGCACGGCGCTTAGCGCAACGCCGAGTGCGACGAAAGTCAACGCAGTGAAACGCACGGAACAAGTACGGCGAATAGCGTCGGCCACAGTTGCAAGTAACGCGGACAGGGAGGCGCGATTGAGCATGGAGTGCTAATCCTTCTATCGGTGAGTGATCGGAAACAAAACCCGGCTTATCTGGGGTGACCGCATCTCTAAGTCGGCCTTATAGCGGCTTGATCGCCACCTTGCGCCACTTGATCGGGCCACCGAGCGCGCCTTGCACACCTGCGCCGAACTGTAGCGCGATGGGGCCTTCGGCAAACTTGTCGTTATTGAGCGTTGCCGTGGTGATACCGTTGAGCTTCACGCTCAACATTGGGCCCTTGGCTTCGATTTCCATGTTGTTCCACTTGCCACCAGCAAAGTAGATTGGTGGCACGGGTACGGTGGCGAAGTTCACGATGCCGCCGGTCGCGTACTTGGGGTCTGGGCGAATGTCCCAGATGTTGACTTCGTACGAGTTGTCCGCCGTCACCGTCTTGGGATTCGAGAGCCGCACAAAGATGCCGCTGTTAGTATCGGTCGCCGCCCAGAACTCAGCGCGGATGATGAAGTCTTTGTAACGCTGGCGCGAGACCAAGAAGCCACCCTTGCCTTTGTCGGCGACGATCAGGTTGTCTTCGACGCGCCAATTGGCGTCGCCGATGGCTTCCCAGTTTTCGAGCCCTTTGCCACGATCAAGTAGCGTGACAAATCCGTCTCCCTCTGGCGTGCTCGCGCAGCCCCCTAGCAACAACGTCGTCGCAAAACTAAGTGCGATGATGGATTTCTTGATCATATTGTTCTCCCCTTGTTGTAGTGGTCCGCAGATATTGCCTCATCGCGCTCTACCGTGCAAAACAACAACCCCGCGCATCGCATCCTCTGGACTAATGGGAGGCCCTAGCGAACCAGAGCAAACCAATCAAACCGCCACGTGCGCATTATTGCCGCTTGCCTGCCCTTCAACTGAATGCCATGCGCGCCCATCGCTACTTTTTTACGTTATTCCTGCTCGCTGCTTCGGTCGCGTTCGCGCAACCTAAGCTAGAGACCATCACGGATGGGCCTTATGTCTTTCATACACCGGTCGGTGTCGAAGCGCGGTGGATCTGCAATGGGGCGCTGCATACCACGCTCATGTCGAACGCATCCGTGCTCAAGGCGCCTCGCGGCACCGTGAGCGGATTTGCACTGGACGACAATAATCTTGCGATTGCCCCCGACACGCTGCCTGCGCCGACGCGTTGGGCCGCCGTCTCGGATACGCATGGCCAGAACACGCTGCTGCTCTCGTTGCTGCGCGCACAAGGCATCGTCGATGCAGCGGGCCGTTGGGCGTGGGGCCGCGGCGTGCTCGTGGTGGTCGGCGATGTGTTCGACCGAGGCGACACGCAAACTGAGTCACTCTGGTTGGTCTATCGACTCTCAAGCGAAGCGCGCGAAGCCGGCGGTCGTGTTGAGATGCGTTTGGGCAACCACGAGACAATGGTGCTCGCCAACGATTTGCGCTACTTGCACCCAAAGTATCCGCTCGTCGCGACAGCGCTCAACACGCCGTTTCCGCAACTGTTCGGAGACGATACCGAGTTAGGAAAGTGGCTACGTGCCCGCGCAACAATGCTCAAACTGGGCGACACTTTGTTCGTGCATGGCGGCCTGCATCCCGACTTCATCGCCAAGTGGCCAACATTGGATGCGCTCAATAACAAGATGCGCAAGCACCTAGGCGAGCCGCGCGCGGCGCGAAACATGAATGCGGAAGCGAGTTGGCTATTTGGTCGCGATGGGCCAGTTTGGTATCGCGGCTACTTTGTGGCGCCGCGCGCGTCGTTAGCGCAAGTAGATAAACAGCTGGCGCATTTTGGTGTGCGCCGTATTGTGGTGGGACACACCACACGACATGAAGTTACCTCGCTGTACGGCGGGAGGGTCGTTGCCATCGACGCCGGCTTGAAGGAGGGCACTCGTGGCGAACTGTTGATTTGGGAAAACAAACAATTGAGCCGAGGTTTGCTGAGCGGCAAGCGCATACCGCTTGCAGCGGGCAAAGATGATGGCTCCCGTGAACTCAAGGACGAGGACGATCACTGATCGCGCACGAGACAGCCCTGCATCGAGGTTTGGGAATTTTTTTGGGGGCTCGGTGCAATCTGAAGCTGCGCTAATCCCGACCGCCCTCTTTTAAATGCCAAGCCTGTACACCTTCCTATGACACTTTTTTCATTACATCACCTCTCACGTGGCACCGCCCGATCATCGCTAAATGAGCGTCTCGTTCACCACTTCCAGCGCGCCTAATGTTTCAGTCGGTTCTTGACTTCTGGTTCACCGAGATCAGTCCGGCGCAGCGTTGGAAAGTCGACGCGGCGTTTGACGAACTCGTTCGCACACGATTTGCTGATCTGCATGCCGCAGCCAACCGCTGCGAGTTATTCGAGTGGCGTCGCGAACCGCGCGGGCGATTAGCCGAAATCATCGTGCTCGATCAGTTCTCGCGGAACATGTTCCGCGACAAACCGGCAGCTTTCGCCAGCGACCCACTCGCATTGGCGCTGGCACAAGAGGCCGTGTCACTTGGTGCAGACGCGTCACTGACGCCTGAAGAGCGCGTGTTTCTGTATATGCCCTATATGCACAGCGAGTCACTCGCGATTCACGAAATCGCGGTGGCGCTGTTCACGGCGAATGGCATTCAGAACAACCTTGACTTCGAAATGCGCCACAAAGCAATCATCGATCGCTTTGGGCGTTATCCGCATCGCAATGCGATCCTCGGGCGCGCCTCCACGGTCGAGGAGATCGAGTTCCTGAAGCAACCGGGGTCGCGGTTCTGAGCGTTTAAGCGGTTGGTGACGGCACACTCAGCCCGCGCCGCTAACCGACGCTCGCACGCTAAGCCTTTGATACAAAGACTCTTTTTGGGGGATTATTGTGGCCCGTTGGCCACCTCGGTATGATTCCCGCGTTCTTGAAGCGGAGCCATTCATGCCCACCAAACCCAAAACTTGGAAAGAAAAGATTCAACAACCCAAGCTACCCAAGCGCGTGGTCCTCGAGACCGACTTCGCTGGCATTAAGGCCGGCACCAAGCTCTTTGTCGGCACACCGATGCTGATTGACCAGTACATCCGCGGCGTGCCGTTTGGTGCAACGCGCACGATCGAGCGCATGCGACGCGACCTTGCGCGGCAGAACCAATGTGAAGCGACCTGTCCGGTCTCCACGGCAATTTTCATTCGCATGTCTGCGGAGGCCGCGATCGAAGATCTCAATGCGGGGGCGAATACAGATGCCGTCGCACCGTTCTGGCGTGTGGTCGAGCCGGAATCGGCGATTGCCAAGCGTTTGAGTGTCGATCGACAGTGGATTGCGCACCAGCGCGACATTGAGCAGCAATCAGCGCAGGCCTGAGCCAACGCCGCGGCGCGGTGACCGGCGTGCTTGTGTGCGCCACCGAACGACGCACTGTCATCTCCTGAGTGCATGATGTAACGACGAGCCTCGTCGGCTTTCGTCGGTTGGCACAGACTGGCGCACTAATTGCTTGGAACTTTAGGCTCAGGCTGCGCTCTGTCGTTTGGTAGCGCTGTCATTCACATCAATGCTCTCGAGGCGTCTCGCCTTCGCTCATCATGGTCGTGCAAATCATCAAACCCGTGTTGGCTCCTGTGTTGCTCGCGCAAGCGAGGCGCTTGCGTCGTCGCGCCTTGGACCTGCCCGAGCCGGAAGGACCGCGGTCTGGCGTTGCGAAATTTGCCAGCGGCACGCAATCCGCCGAGACACCACTCACCCTCTTGATCGCCGGCGACTCGTCTGCGGCAGGCGTCGGCGCGCCGACACAGGAAGCGGCGCTGGCACCGCAGCTCGCGGCAGCGCTTGCCGCGCGTGTTCGCCGCGACGTGGCTTGGCACCTGTACGCACA
>JAJTHU010000070.1 GCA_021300055.1 Nitrosomonadaceae bacterium
CACGACGTATTGCGCATCGGGCGTCGTCAGTGGCGCGTGATCACCGCATTCGGCCACGCGCCTGAACACGCGTGCTTGTTTTCGGCGGACGGCGACGGCGGGCCGGTGTTGATCTCCGGCGACCAAGTGCTGCCACGCATCACCACCAATGTCGGCGTGTGGGGCAATCAACCGGAGGCGGATCCGCTCGCGCAGTTTTTGCGGAGCATGGATAAGTTTCGCCCACTACCCCAGGACACCTTGGTGCTGCCGTCGCATGGCCGCGTGTTTCGCGGGCTCCATCAACGATTAGACGAACTGCAGGCACATCATGCGCAACGCCTTGCAGAGCTAGAGGCAGCGTTGGATACGCCCAAGACAGCGGCAGAGGTATTGCCGGTGCTATTTCGCCGTCCACTCGATCACCACCAGTTGGTGTTCGCGATCGCTGAGGCCATCGCGCACTTGCACTACCTTTGGTATGCGGGCCGCGCAACGCGGCAGCGAGACAACGACGGCCTGTGGGTGTTTCAGCGCGCCTGACTACTCGGTCGGCTCAGGCTTGTCGGTGGCCGGCGCTTCCCCCGAGACAGCCACTTTCTCTAAGCGATAGCCGAAGTTGTACACGGGGGTCAGCCGCACGCCGCGGTGATTGCCGAGATCGAGCTTTTTGCGCAGCCGACTAATGTGCGTATCCACCGTACGCGATTGCACGTCTGCACTACGTCCCCACACCGACTCGGTGATGTGACCGCGCGACATCAGTTGACCGAGGTTGCGGAACAAGAACACCGCAAGCTCGAACTCTTTGTCCGTCATCTCGACCCATTCCGCGTCAACGAGGATCGTGCGATTGGAGAGGTCGATGCGGTACGGGCCAATTTCGATGTTGGTCAGCTCGGCCGCACGGCTGCGCGTACGACGCAACAGTGCCTCGACGCGCGCGAGCAACTCCATGCGGCGAATCGGCTTGACCATGTAGTCGTCTGCACCCGCAGAGAGCGCGGCGACGATGTCTTCTTCGGTATCGCGGCTGGTCGCGAACAGCACAGGGGTATCGACTTGCTGCTTTTCGCGAAGCCAAGAAAGCACTTCGGTACCGGAGAGATCCGGCACATGCCAATCGAGTAGGAACAGGTCGAAGCTTTCGCGAGCCGCCTCACGCACGATCGCCTTGCCTGACGTGAAGTGGTGAACGGTGTGGCCAGCCGCTTCGAGCCAATGCTTCAGCGCGGTGCCTACTTCGACATCGTCCTCAAGCATCGCCAATCTCATCGCGTTCCCCTCGTTACCGCCGCGCCTCCGGAGTAGGCTGGGCGGGCTCTTTGTTTTTGACGACTAAGTTGCAGCTAAGTTACCACTAAAGCTGCGTCGAGATTATCCCACGCGAGAATCGGCAGTCAAACAAGGGTATATCCCCCAAAAAGGGGGCAAATAAGTTGCCAGATGAGGGGTTGGGAGCGGTTCGCTCAAGTGCGCATGCCTACAAAAGCGACTTCATGGCCTGGTCGAGCCCTTCAACCGTCATGGGGAACATGCGGTCTTCCATGAGTTCACGCGTAATGGCGATCGATTGCGTCCACGGCCAGTGTTGCTCTGGCGTGGGGTTGATCCACACGGCATGCTTCCAAGTGTCGGTGAGGCGCTGTAGCCACGCCGCGCCCGCTTCCTCGTTCCAATGCTCGACGCTGCCGCCCGGCTGCAGGATTTCGTAGGGGCTCATCGTGGCGTCGCCGATGATGACGACCTTGTAATCGCGCCCGTACTTGTTCAACAGCTCAAGCGTCGGCGTCTTCTCGCTGTGCCGCAGCCGGTTGTTGCGCCACACCGATTCGTAAATGAAGTTGTGGAAGTAGAAATACTCCAAGTGCTTGAACTCAGTCTTGGCCGCCGAGAACAACTCTTCAGCGCGGTGCACGTACTCATCCATCGAGCCACCCACGTCGAAGAACATCAGCACCTTCACCTGATTGTGGCGCTCCGGCACCATCTTGATGTCCAGATAGCCCGCATTGTTGGCGGTGGAGCGAATGGTGTCGTCAAGGTCGAGTTCTTCCTCAGCGCCGCTGCGGGCAAATTTGCGTAGGCGACGCAGCGCGAGTTGGATATTGCGGATGCCAAGCTCCACCTGCCCATCGAGGTCGCGAAACTCGCGTTGGTCCCAGACCTTTACCGCAGAGCGATTGCGGCTTTTGTCTTGGCCGATGCGAATGCCCTCAGGGTTGAACCCGTACGCGCCAAAAGGCGAAGTTCCCGCCGTGCCAATCCACTTGCTGCCGCCTTGGTGGCGGCCCTTCTGCTCTTCAAGGCGCTGGCGCAGCGTCTCCATGAGTTTGTCCCAGCCGCCCAGGGCTTCGATCTGCGCCTTTTCTTCGTCGGTAAGGATTTTCTCGGCGAGCTTCTGCAGCCACTCTTCGGGAATGTTGGCTTCGAACAAGCGCGTCAGCGCATCGTCCAAGCTATCAACGCCTTTGAAGTACGACGCGAACGCGCGATCGAACCGATCGTACTGCGCCTCGTCCTTGACGAGGCACGCACGCGATAAATAGTAAAAATCATCGACACTGCCATGCGCAAGGCCCGCTTGCATGGCTTCGCACAGGGTGAGGTATTCCTTCACCGAAACCGGCAACCCGTTCTGCTTCAGCGTCAGAAAAAAATCGATCAGCATTTTGCTGTTAGTTAAGCCGACCCACGAGCCAAGCGTTCTTGCAGCCCCGCGCGCACAGCGGGCCATTCTGCTGCCACGATTGAGTACACGCACGTATCACGCAACGTGCCGTTGGGCATGATGCGATGGTTCCGCAGCACACCGTCGAGCTTGGCACCGAGGCGCTCGATCGCCGCTCGGCTCTGGCGGTTGTGCCAATGGGTGCGGAACTCCACCGCATTGCACTGCAGGCGCTCGAAGCAATCGCTGAGCATCAGCAGCTTGGCTTCGGTGTTGATGGCGGTGCGTTGTGCGGATACGGCGATCCACGTGTAGCCGATCTCAAGGCGACGATTGGCCGCATCGATGTCGTGATAGGTGGTTGCGCCCACGACTTTGTTGTCTGCCAGGCGGCGCATCACAAACGGCACCGTGACGCCCTTGGCGTATCGCGCGAGGCGCGCCTCGATGTCCGCACGCATCGTCTCTGGCGTGGCCACGGTCGTCACCCAACTGCGCCACAGTTCGCCGTCGCTCGCCGCGGCGACGAGGGCGTCGTGATGCTCAAGCGTGAGTGGCTCTAGGGCCACGTGTTGCCCGCGCAGCGAAATACGCTCTAGAAATGCTGACATGCCCTGCTCTTTCGTTAATCGTCTAGCCGCGACGCTTGGACAAAAACACCAAGCGTTCGAACAGATGCACATCTTGCTCGTTCTTGACGAGCGCACCGTAGAGCGGCGGGATGAGCTTGTTCTTGTCGTCAGACTTCAGCGCCTCAGGCGGGATGTCTTCGGCGACCAGTAGCTTGATCCAATCGAGCAACTCGGAGGTCGAGGGCTTCTTTTTCAGGCCGGGCATTTCGCGGATATCGAAAAACACTTCAAGCGCTTCTTTGAGCAACGCCTGCTTCAAGCCCGGAAAGTGCACATCGACAATCTGCTGCATCGTCTCTTTGTCGGGGAAACGGATGTAATGGAAGAAGCAGCGGCGCAAGAAGGCGTCAGGCAGTTCTTTCTCGTTGTTCGAGGTAATGAAGATGATCGGCCGATGCTTGGCGCGGATGGTTTCGCGCGTTTCGTAGCAATAGAACTCCATGCGATCGAGTTCGCGCAGCAGGTCGTTGGGGAACTCGATGTCCGCTTTGTCGATCTCATCAATCAACAACACCACTTGCTCATCCGCTGCAAAGGCTTGCCACAGCGTGCCCTTGTGGATGTAGTTGCGGATGTCTTTGACCTTTTCCTCACCCAACTGCGAATCGCGCAAGCGCGAAACGGCGTCGTATTCGTAAAGGCCCTGCTGCGCCTTGGTCGTCGATTTGATATGCCATTGCAATAGCGGTTTGCTGAGGGCAGCAGCCACTTCTTCGGCCAGCATGGTTTTGCCGGTGCCCGGTTCGCCCTTAATCAGCAGCGGACGCTGCAGCGTGATCGCGGCGTTCACTGCCAGCATCAAATCGTTGGTGGTGATGTATTTTTGGCTGCCCGTAAACTTCATTTGCGCTCGTTCGTTATCTGTAAGTCTTGAATTATAGGAGTGTCGTATGTCGAAGCTGTCGTTCCACCCCAAGTTGTCATCTATCGCTGCGGCCATCGCCACTGCGATCTTGCCAATCACTTTCGCCAGCGTAGCTGCCGCACAAACCAGCATTACCATCTATTCGAGCGCCAGACCGGGGACACTCTCTCCCAGCACCTTTCGAAGCGGCGGCGAATACGGCGCCGTGCCCGGCTATGCAGTGGTGCGTCAAACGCAATCCTTCGACCTCGCGCGTGGCCGCAGCGTGATTCGATTCAGCGATGTCCCGGCGCTCATCGATCCGACCACCGTTTCCTTCGAGTCCCTCACCGACACCACCGGCACGCGCGTGGTCGAGCAGAACTTTGAGTTCGACCTCACTAGTACGCGCAAGCTCCTCGAAAAGTACCTCGACCGCGAAGTCACTGTCGAGCAAGTGCGCGGCCAGAGTACCGAGTCCGTGACGGGCACGTTGCTCTCGGCGCGCGATGGCATTGTGCTGCGCTTAGCTGATGGCAGCCTGCGCACGCTTGCCAATTACAGCGGCGTGCGCCTCGCAAGCTTACCCGGCGGGCTTATCAGCAAGCCGACCTTGGTCTGGGATATCGCCGCAGAACGTGCGGGCACACACAAAGCGCGCGTGGGTTACCAAACCCAAGGCATTACGTGGTGGACGGACTACAACCTCACGCTTAACGAAGACGGCGGTAGCTGCAAGCTCGATGTCGGCGCGTGGGTCACGGTGGTGAACCAAACGGGCGCAGGCTTTACCGATGCCAAGCTCAAACTTGTCGCGGGTGACGTGCAACGCGCGCAGCCGCAACCTGCCGCCGATATGGCGATGGCGTCCGCGCCGCGCGTAATGGCTAAGGCAGAGGTCGCGGGGTTTGAGGAAAAGGCATTCTTCGAATATCACCTCTACACGCTGGGCCGCCCGACCACGATCGCCAATAACAGCACCAAGCAGATTGAATTGTTCCCCGCCGCGCGCGGCGCACAGTGCGAAAAAACGCTGGTGTATGCAGGCCAGGCGGGAATGTTTGGTGGCTACTTCGGCGGCCCCATGACGGATCGCAATTTTGGCAATCAGTCGAACAAGAAGGTGGATGTGTTTCTGCGCTTCCGCAACCGCGACAACAACCAGCTGGGCATTCCGTTGCCCGCGGGTAAGGTGCGCGTCTCCAAACTCGATACGGCGGACCAATCGCTGGAGTTCATCGGTGAAGACATCATCGACCACACGCCAAAGAACGAAACCATCCAGATTCGTTTAGGCAGCGCGTTCGATGTAGTGGGCGAACGCACGCAAGTGGATTACCGCATGGACAGCAAAGCGCGCTGGATCGAAGAGGACATCGAGATCAAGGTGCGCAACCAGAAAGATGTGCCGACCACCGTGATTGTCAAGGAAACGCCCTACCGTTGGAGCAACTGGACCATTAAGAGCAAGAGCGCCGATTTTGAGAAGATCGACGCGCGCACGGTCCACTTTCCAGTGAAAATCGCCAAAGGCGCGGAAGCCATCATCCGCTACACCGTTCGATACACTTGGTAAACAATGTCCAAACTCAAAGCTGGTGACACTGCACCCGACTTCAACGCCACCACGACCGATGGCTCGAAAGTGAGCCTCAAGGATTTTCGGGGCAAGAAGTTGATTCTTTACTTCTATCCCAAAGACGACACACCCGGTTGCACCGCGCAGGCGTGCTCGCTGCGCGATGCCAACACTGAGATCAAGAAAAAAGGTGCGGTCGTGTTGGGCGTCTCGACGCAAGATGAGGTGTCGCACCAGCGCTTCGCGGCGAAGTACAACCTCAACTTCCCGTTGATTGCCGATACCGACCACGCAGTCGGCAAAGCGTACGGCACCATCGGTGGTGGCGGTCTGCTCTCTGCCGCCAAGTCACTCGCCGGCTTTGCGGACCGCATGACATTCATCATCGATGAAAAGGGCAAGATCGCCCACGTGATCGATTCGCCGGACACCAAGAATCACGCCGAGGAAGTGCTCGGGTTGCTGTAGCGCCTAACGATTGAGCGGCCTCGCTCCCGAGAGAACTCAGAGCCGCGTTGCTGGCGTGGCTGCGTGCGTCGGGGTAAACGACCATGACCTTGATGTTCCATTCACCGTCATCGTTTCCCGCGCCGAAGACCTTGTAGTCGACCATCAAGCCCTGTTGAACCGCAATCGCATCCATCGCCAGCCAGTTCGCGACGATGGCTTGACGCAGGTTGTCGCGCTCGCCCGGCTGTGATTTGAGGTACGTGAACTCGACGGCGCGCACGGCTGCCTGGGATGCCGCAGGAGACCCTAGGGTTGCAGCCGTCACGCGCGGTGTTTCCGCAAAGCCGATTTGCGGCAACAAGGTCGCGAACAAAGCGGCGAACGTTGTTAAACAAAGCGCCAGCGCCCGTGCGCCGGAAAACAATCTACTCATCGTGCATCCTGTCAGTGTGGTGTGGTCGTGTGTGTTGATTGGCTGGCATTTCAGACCCGCCGCTTCAATCGAGAGTTCCAGCAGCGCAAATTCTCTGCCGGGATTGCCCATACTGGGATATCAAACTCGCCTATCCACGAACGTTTCCGGGCAAAATGCCTGAAAACGCCCGTCTTTCCTAGACTTTGGCTTTCATTCCTTGCTGCTGGGAGCCTCTGCCGCCCGCTCAACTTGGGATGTCCAGTAGCGCCGCCGCAAATCGCGATGCCGCGTGATGTCTGGCATACCGCGCGCATCCACCGCAAAGCGCAGCGTGATGGCACCTTCCCAGTCGGTGCGCAACACAGGCACACCGCGCGCTTCATAACGCGCTGACACGTCCGGGTGCGGATGCCGAAAGCGATTGCGATAGCCCACCGGCAATAGCGCCAACCGTGGCTCGACCGCATCGATGAAGGCCTCGGATGATGACGTTTTGCTGCCGTGGTGCGGCATCACCAGTACGCCTGCGCGCAGTTCCACTTCACCGGCCGCGTGCGCCGCGAGCAAGTCTGCTTCGGCGAGGCGTTCGATATCCGCAGGCAGCAACAGCGTGCCACCGGGCGCACTGATTTTCAGCACACAGCCGAGGTCGTTTGTTTTACGCGCCTTGTTGTACGCGGCCTTATGCGGATGCAAGACGTCGAACTCCACGCCATCCCAGCGTCAGCCGTCGCCGTGCTCGCAGCGCATCTTTTCCGGCACATCGGCGTAGTCGGGCTTGTCGAGCAGCGCGCTGGTGAGCAACCAGTTTGGCCGCCGTGCGGCGATGATGGACCTCGCCCCGCCGCTATGGTCCTCGTCGTCATGCGAGATGATGAGCGCATCGAGCTGCCGCACGCCCTCACCGCGCAAATACGGCACGACGATGCGGTTGCCAGAATCCGCATCGGGGTTCCAGCGCGGCCCGGCGTCGTAAACCAAGGCGTGGTACGCGGTTCGCACCACCATCGCCAAGCCTTGGCCAACATCGAGCAGCGTCACCCAGACCTCACCCGGCTTGGGCTGCGGCGGCAGCGCCATCCACATGGGCACCATCGCGGCGAGTCCGAGCCAACGCATCGGCAGACCGCGTGGGGTGAGCAGGCAGATCACGCCCGCACAAGCAAGCGCCACCGTCCACGGCAGCGGCGCGTGGCTTTGCCAGACGGCGTTGGGTAGCTGTGCGCACCACGCCAGCGCCGCGTACGTGGCCTGCATCACCATGTGCGCCAACAGCAGCACGAAATCAGCCGGGAGCAGCACCCCAAGCAGCGCGCCCAGCAGGCTCGGTGGCACGACGATCCAGCTCACCACCGGGATGGCAACCGCGTTGGCGAACGGCGAGATGACGGACACCTCCTGAAACAGCGCCAAGGTCAGCGGCAGCAGGCCGAGCGTGACCGCGAGTTGCGTCATGAACGCTGTGCGCCAAAATCCCGCCGCTTCGATGCGCTTGGTGGTGACGAAGAAAATCATCGCCACCGCGCCAAACGACAGCCAAAAACCCGGCGCCAGTACACACCACGGATCGATAAGCGTCACCGCAAACAAGGCAAACGCCAAGATCAAGCGCGGCGCCAGCCGCCGCCGCCACAGCAGCGCGAGTGCCACCACCAGCAGCATGAAGAAGGTGCGCTGCGTCGGCACCGAGAACCCGGCGATGAGCGAATACGCCAACGCGCTGAGCGCCCCGGTGACAGCCGCCACGCGCTGAGCGGGCACGCGCGCCACCAAGCGCGTCAGCCGCCCCCACAGCCGGAACACGAGCGCGTAAACCAGCGGCGCCACCATGTTGATGTGCGGCCCGGAGATCGACATCAAATGCCCCGTTCCGGTCCGCCAAAACGTCTGCCACTGCCCAGCCGGGA
>JAJTHU010000152.1 GCA_021300055.1 Nitrosomonadaceae bacterium
CTCAGCCAGCTTTCTTTTCGTGCGCTTTCATGGCAAAAATCGCTTAAGGTAGTGCCATGATGGTCTGTCCCCGATTAGTTTGTTGACCACGATTATTTTCTGCTATCCTGTCGTTTCAAACACCTTTGGAACGTCCCAGAATAATCGTGGTCTGTCCCCGGTTAGTTTGCTAATCGTTTCCAACCAAGCGGGCCCCTTGAGCCACACCCCCGTCAGAAGCTATCCTACGCCAATTCGCCGAACTCTTCATCTCGCAAATTCGGAGAGTAGAGCCCCTTTATTCTCCTTTAACTACTCGGTTTTGCACTTTGTTTGGGCAGATGCGCATTGCGTCCCGCAACCCGTGCTGACAGAATGTCGGCTAGGCACTTCCAGCCAAGAATTCGTCTTCACATTCCGGGGTAGTTCAGCGGGAGAACACTCGGCTCGTTACCGAGTGGGCGCTGGTTCGAATCCAGCCCCCGGATCCCAGAATTGACCATGACATGATAGGTCGCGAGAGCGGTAGTGGTGAGAGCGTCGGCGGAGTAAATCCCCTGTACGCAGACCATCAACTCGCCAAGGCGCAAACTGCCAGCGAAGGTCACGCGGACGAGGCTACTCGCGAGCGCGCAAAAGTGCGAGTAGCGCAGTGGCAAGCGGTTCTCGAGAACATCCGTAGTGGGTTGGTCGGCTACGGTTCAAGAACCCCGCTTCAAGATGTGCCCGCGTGGGTCACGCTTGAGGTCGTTACGGGGGGATTCGCCACAGGACAATACGTGGCAAGCGGGCCTCTTAGGCCGCATGAAGAAGCGCTCGTTCTCAAGTTGCCACAAGTTGAAAGCGGTTGCGAACGTGCGGCTTTGAATAGACATTTCCTTTATGGACAAGGGCTGCTCAGTCTCGGCGAACGTTTGCGGCATGGGCACTACGACATCGAGGTTCCCGAGGAGGGGGCATTGCTCGTTGTCGCTTGGCTTGTGGAGCATGGCTTCGATGAGGCGGCGTATAAGCTAGAGAAAGAACTACAGCCCTTTCTCGCCACGTTGCGTTTTTATCCGATTCCACTTGCTCAGCCGCGTACGCTCGGCTCGCGGGTGCACTTACAAGATGTCGAGAGCACGATCAAGGATCTGAGGAAGATCAAGCCCAACCAGCGTCTCCTAGCTCAGAGGGAAGCGGTTGACGTCTGGGCGCCTTACTATGATCGAGTCATCACTCTGTTCTTGGAAACCCTTGAGCCGGGAAAATCCAGTTCGCGTTTCTCGCCCGGCTGGGCCGATCGCGCGACAGAGCTGGTCAAGGAGTTCGACACACTCAGAAAGCGACACTGCCTCTGCTCCAAGCCCGAGCGCACCAAGGGCCACTTTGCCCAGCTTCGCATGTTGCTCGAGAAAGCCGCAAAGGCACAGGAGTCTTTCGCCGACAAAGATTGGAAACGCTTGCAGAACATCATCGACAAGTACGTACAAAAGCGTGGGCGGCCTAGTTCCGAAAAGCACCTTCAAGCGCGCAGTCGGCAAAGGAGCGATGTCCGGGGGCCCACTTTTTGCGATGTCGCCCAAGTTGTCATCACTCGCCTTGAGTCCTACGAACAGCGGGAGGGGATCGATGAGGCTTCCTCATTAGGTCAGGTCGTCACCGATCAGGAAGCCGCAGGCAACGAGCAACTGCGGGGCGCACATATACCTGACACAGTACAACGGAAGGTCGAGAGATGCTTCAATGAGACGGTTGCAGTTCTAATCGAGCGAGATCTCATCACATCCGGCGAAACGCTTGCGCGGGTGCTGCCGCAGATAACTGCCGGGATTCGCTCCGCCGGCATTGCTGATCCCGCGCTCCGCCAGTTGTATGCAGCAATCTACCGCGCGTTCCGTCGCCGGCGCTCGCTGCTGCTGCTAAACCTTGAAACGCAGGTTCAGATCGAAGAGCTACCGTGGGTCGCAGCGATCGACCGCTTCCGCAGCGAATCACTTACGGAGCACGAGTCAGCGAGGCAGACTCTTGAGGAAGTTGCGCTGCTCACGATAACCTCATTCCCGCACGCCATCGTTCCCAACAAGCTATTGCAAGAACTACGTGCATTGATTAAGACCGCGAAGCTGGACCTGCCACTCGTAGATGAAGTCGCAGCCGATATCTTCATGGGCACGTTCTCCGACAAGTTTCTGCATGCCGCCAAGATCGCGGCGGAAATCATGCAGGGAACGCTCTACGCACGGTACTTCGGAATTGACTACGACGAGATCACCCGGATGCCAGATATTCAGGCGGCGCGTAAGTCGAAATCGTTTTGGCACCGCGCCCGCGAGCAGCCTGATCACTTTGTGCAACTCTGCGCCAGCCGTGCTGGTGTACCGCTCGGCACGTGGAGTCCTGCAACGAACGGCATGATCATCGAGCAACAGCAGATATTGACGACTCAGAACCTTGCGGGGCTGTTTGCACGACTGGATCTGACGCGCAGCGTGGGCAGTCAACTGGGCGATATGGCCAAGCAGTGTTTCATTTGGATCTGCAAACGCCAGCAGATGAGAACAGACAATTGGCACGGGCGTCTCATCATGGTGAAGAACACCGCATATGCCTGGCGGCAAATGGTTTTCTTTCTAGCGTTGCTTCCCGCCGAACGAATAACGGAGTTTCTGTCATGGGCGGAAGATCATCTCGATGCGCAGTCGGCTTCGTTTAAGCAGCGCTTTGCGCCAGCCCTGAAGGGCCTGCAAATTGCGGCGGAGGGTAATTCGACCGACAAGGACTCCTTAACGGCTGCGGGAGCCCGGCAATTTCTCGGCTGGTCAAACTCGACGCACTGGTTGCTGGGATGACGAACGAAAGGGATTAGCGACATCCTTCTCGGCAATCGCAGAATTATCGTCGTTGACCTCTTAAATCTACATGCCAGTGATACCGCGCTGCCCTCCCGGATGAGCATCGCGAAAGCACGAGGCGCCTTTGCTTTACCCACCGAGCCGAGGCTGATCGTAAACCAGCCGCTCAGGGTTTGGCACCACCCCGAGCGTGGAACACAAGATCCCCAGCATCAAAGCTATACAGCACGGGCTCGCCAGAGTGGACCTGTTGGTAGCCACTTCGCGTTAGCAGAGCCTGACATCGAGTGTTTTCGGGCACAGTCGTCGCCCAAAAACTCGTCACGCCGGAAGTGTGCTCGATTTCTTCGTGGAGCCATGCGAGCGCTTCGCGTGCGAAGCCTTTGCCCCACTGATCAGGATCAAACAGAAAGGCGACCTCGGCAATGGAGTCATGCACCGTCGCTTCTAGACGGCCAAGCATGTTATTGCTTGATCGCTCTCTCACGAGAAAGTTAAGCCAGCGCTCGTCAGGCGCTGCTGGACCTGGACCACGCAATGCAATTTCCCGGTCAAGAATGAAGTCCTCGCGGGAGGGTAATCCACCGATGTGCTCGTAGACCTCATTGCGGTGCAGGCACTTGGCAAGCTCAGCCAAGTGCTCAACCCGCAGTTCCTCAATGACAAGACGAGAGACCAAGATTGTTCGGATGGGAATCAAAGGGGGCGGGGTGGATATTCTTTAGCTTGGGGAAGATTCGAGCCTGACCCATTTGACTTTGCAGGGGGTGACGGGGTTACCGTCGGCAAACAAAACTCCGCGTCCACGCCAGCCACACGTCGGTCTTGGTAGATGATGCGCTCTGTCTTGCACGCGCCATCCCGAGGCGGATTTGCGATCGGCGTTGCGCCGCATCTTCCGCTTATGCAGACCCAAGCCGCGCCGCCGTCGTGAACGAAGTTCACCACATAAGTTTGGTTTCCAAGCTTCTCCAACTTTGAAGGGATGCTGCTTGACCCATTGAGGCTTGAATGTGCGTTTCCAACGAGCACAACCGTCCTACATTTTTTGTCTCCCGGGCGGCATAGGTCTGCGATTCGTCGCGCTGCGAGTTCATCGAACAAGTGGATTTGGTCGACGCTCTGCACAACATCTGCAAAGCCAATCACGTTTGCCACGCGTGAGTCAGGTGTGCCGATTGAGCGAATGAGCTGCAGCATCGAAGTGCTTGAACGCCCGTCTTTGCCGTGCGTCCAGAACTTAGACGTTGGCTCGCGCAATGGGTAACTGACTGCACTAGCGACACCCTGATTTGGAACTTCAATCGCAAGGTTCACTTTGTAGCCCAATTGGACGTATGACCGTACGACGAGCTGCAAAGTATTCGGCGCCTCCTGCGTGCCATGCACCTCACCAAAGACGACCACCTGCGCTTTGGTAGCGATCTCCTCGACGAGCGCCTTCGCGGTGCTCGCTTGCGCAAGGGAAGCCATCGTCTGGCCCGCAACCAGCAGCACACAGAGAATCGCGTGGATCGTTTTGTTCATAAGCCCATTGTCCAGCAAAAGACGATTGAACGGCGACGACGTGCTCTTTCCAGCGTGCACAGACTAAAACGTCGCTCATCCTTTCGCTGAAGCATCACCACATTTCGAGACCCAAGTTGCGTGCGCAGCGACGCACTGCCCTGTGAGGCAACCCCAAAACTGTCGTCCCGGATGAGCAACGCGACAGTCCGGGACCCAAGTTCCATTCCCACCGTCACCAACGCAAAGTACGAAGTTAGAAGGTGACCGAAGGACGGGCGTTTTCAGGCAAAAGTGCTTGAAAGTGCACGTGGATACTGGGGTCGAACAAACTGAAAGAATCGACCCTGGCATCGATAAGTCCCGGCGATAACTTGCTTGACAACGTCGTTTACATGTGTAGACTTCGCAACAGTTTACAGATGTAGACGTACGTGCAAGTTGCCGTTACTTCACAACGGAAGCCGCCGATGACCACCTCAAACCCACGCAAGCGCAGCACGTCTGCAAGCCCTTCTCCGAGCCCGCCAAAGCTGACAGCCGCGGATTTGCCGCCGATCTCTGAGTCCGAAGCCAAAGTGATGGATGTGTTGTGGCAGACGCAGCCCGCGACGGCTGAGCAAATTTTTGCGCAATTGCAATCCAGCAAAGGCTGGCATGTGAGTACGGTCAAAACGCTGCTGGGTCGATTGGTGAAGAAAAATGCCATTGCCACAGAGACCGACGGTCGACGTTTCCTGTATCGATCCCTACTCTCCCGCGATGTATATGTGTCGTTAGAAAGCCGCTCGCTGCTCGACCGTCTCTTCGGCGGGAAGGTCGCGCCGCTGGTCAGTCATTTTGCCGAGCAACGCAAGCTCAGCAAACGCGATATCGCCGAACTGCGTCGCCTGCTAGACGAGCTCGATCATGATTAACAGCGCGTTCTTCAATGGCGCTCAATTCAATTCCTTTCTGAGCGTAGGCCAAGACATCATCATCGCAACCAGTGTCGCGATACTTGTGATCGCCACCCTGCGTCCTGTGGTCAACCATTTCTGCGGCGCGATCGCCACGCTCAGGCTGTGGTGGGTGCTGCCGCTTGCGATCTTGAGCACGCTCATTCCGAAAGTCCAACAAGTGGTCATCTCAGAAGCGGCCACAGCTTCCGAAATTGCGATGAGTACGTCAATGGAAGTCGTTACGCCCGCGCCGCCGTGGTCATGGCAAGCGCTAGTTGTTGTCGTATGGTTTGTTGGTTTTGCGTGTTATGCGGGCTGGGTGGTTATTGCTCAGTGGCGCTTTGAGAGGGCGGTGGTGTGGCGGAAACGTTTTGGGATTTCGCCAGCCGGCACGAGCCCCGCGATGCTCGGCATCTTGCAGCCACGCTTGGTCTTGCCGTGTGATTTTCGGCAGCGCTATTCGCGTGCCGAGCGACACTTGGTTTTGCAGCACGAGCGCACGCACGTTAAGCGTGGTGACAGCATCTCCAATCTCGCAATGGCTGTGTTGATGGCGACTCAATGGTGGAATCCGCTGGTCATCTTCGCCAGCCGCGCGCTCAGCCGCGATCAGGAGCGCGCTTGCGATGCGAGCGTGATCCATCGA
>JAJTHU010000086.1 GCA_021300055.1 Nitrosomonadaceae bacterium
CGGTAGGCCTTGATGAACGCCTCCTGAGAGACGTCTTCGATTTCGGACTGGTCACGAATGATGCGCGAGAGCAGGCGCTCGACCTTGCGCTGGTACTTGATGACCAGCAACTCGAAGGCGCGCTTATCACCCGCTTGGGCGCGCTCAACCAGTTGTTGATCGATCTCGCGGTCGCTCATGGACGTTTTTCCTTCGGATGGCTGGCCGACGCGCTGTTCGCGCACCTTGGCTGCCCCCTGCACGGCTCCTGACGTTGGCCTCGAACCGACCGTATCAACGATGCCGGGTACCATCCGAGTACTGTCAGGTATTATAAACGTCGCATCACTCATTACGCCTCTCCTAGGCTCATTTTCTGGTGCAAGTTATTGAAATAAAACATTTTTGCACAGAGACCCAACAGACTTCCCGGTGCATGCGGGCCATCAACCGAGCCTTTTGTCGTCAACACAATCAAGCAAAATCGGCTGTCACGAATGACTGACAAGCCGCCCCTCCAGAAGTTCACAATCTGCGCGACTCTAAACAAGATGGCACCTTCGACCACGCAGGCGGTCGAACCATACCCATGAATGAAACTCACGTCGACGTACTCATCATCGGCGCCGGGCTGGCGGGCATGTCGCTCGCCCTTCGCCTAGCCGAGAACAAGCGGGTTGCGCTGCTGACCAAGGGCGAACTCTTGGACGCCGCAAGCGCTTGGGCCCAAGGCGGCATCGCCGCAGTGCTCGATGGCACCGATTCGCACGAAAACCACATCCGCGACACGCACGTTGCGGGCGCCGGCCTGTGCGACGACGCTGCCGTGCGGTTCGTTGTCGAGAACGGTCGCCAATCGGTGGAGTGGTTGATTGAGCAAGGCGTCGCGTTCACCATGGACGAGCAAAACCATGCGGAGCTGCACCTCACCCGCGAGGGCGGGCATTCGCACCGCCGCATCGTGCACGCCGCAGACGCCACTGGCCACGCCGTACAGAAAACCCTGGTGCAGCAACTCAAATCGCACCCGAACATCATCGTCATGCCGCACACCATCGCGGTGGACCTCGTCGTTTCGAGGCGCTTGGGTTACGACGAGCCAACGCGCTGCTACGGCGCCTATGTGCTTGATAAGTCGACGGGGCGCGTGAATGCCATCAGCGCCGACTTCACCGTGCTCGCCTCTGGCGGCGCCGGTAAGGTTTATGTCTACACCACCAACCCCGATGTGGCGACCGGCGATGGTGTGGCAATGGCGTGGCGCGCGGGGTGCCGCGTGGCCAACATGGAATTCATTCAGTTTCACCCGACGTGCTTGTATCACCCACAGGCGAAGTCATTCCTCATAAGCGAAGCCGTGCGCGGTGAAGGCGGCAGACTGTTGATTCCGGGCACACAGACGCGGTTTATGGAGTCACACGACGAGCGGCTCGAGCTCGCGCCGCGCGACATCGTGGCACGCGCCATCGACTATGAAATGAAAAAGCGCGGCTTGGACTTTGTGCACCTGGACATCTCCCATCAAAACCCGGACTTCATCCGCACGCACTTCCCCACCATCTATGAAAAGTGCCTGTCGCTCGGCATCGACATCACTCGCGAGCCGATTCCGGTGGTGCCCGCTGCACACTACACCTGCGGCGGCGTGGTGACCAATCTCGACGGCTGTACCGACATCGCCAACCTGTACGCCGTGGGCGAAGTCGCGTGCACAGGCTTGCATGGCGCCAACCGCTTAGCGTCGAATTCGCTGCTCGAATGCTTGGTGTTTTCGCAAGCGGCCGCGGAAAGCATCGCTCGCCACCCCAAACCCGACCGCCACGTCATCCCGGCATGGGATGAAAGCCGCGTGAGCGATGCCGACGAGGAAGTGATCATTTCCCACAACTGGGATGAATTGCGTCGCTTCATGTGGGACTATGTCGGCATCGTGCGAACCGATAAGCGTTTAGCACGCGCCATGCATCGCATTGAATTGCTGAAGTCGGAAATTCACGACTACTACGCCAACTTCCGCGTGAGCAATGATTTGCTTGAGTTACGTAACCTCGTACAAACGGCAGAATTGATCGTGCGCTGCGCACAAGCGCGTAAAGAGAGCCGCGGCCTGCACTACAGCCTCGACTATCCGCACACGCTCGATACCGCAAGCAGTACTGTCCTCACACACACCTGATTACATGATTCCTCTGCTGCGTTCATCCGATATCCGCGCTGTTGAAAGCGCCCACCAAAACGTTGCGCCGAGTGACTCGCTCATGGCGCGCGCGGGGGCTGCCATCGCGACCCACGCCGCAAAATGGTTGCGTAAACACAAGGCGAAGCATGTCCTCGTGCTTGCCGGCCCTGGCAACAACGGCGGCGACGCTTGGGCGGCCGCGCACGAATTGCTCAGACGCAAATTTGCGGTGCGGGTCTTGTCACTCGGCGAGCAGCGATTCTCCGATGCGGCCGCCGCGACTGCAGCCGCGGCGTTCGCGGGGAGCGGAAAGTCCAAGGGCGAAGTCATCAAGACCTTCCCTAAGGACGGTCAAATTGATCTTGTCATCGATGGATTGTTTGGCATCGGCTTGGCGCGCGCCCCTACAGGATTGTTCGCAGATGTGATTGAGGCGACCAACGCGGCGCGAGACGAGGGCAATGTGCATGTGCTCGCCATCGATGTGCCGAGTGGCCTTTCAGCCGACACGGGCGTCGCGTTTGCCCCGTGCATAGACGCCGACACCACCATCACCATGATTGCGGCCAAGCCCGGGCTCTATACCGGCGATGCGCCCGACCACTGCGGTAACGTGATCGTCGAGACGCTCGGCATTGAGGCGGCCGACGCGCGCAGTGGCTTGCTATCGCGCGAACAAGTTGCGGCGCTCATCAGCCCGCGCCGCGCCAACTCTCACAAAGGTGACTACGGCAACGTTGGCATCATCGGCGGAGCCGAGGGCATGACCGGCGCGGCGGTGCTCGCCGGGCGCGCGGCATTGCACATGGGGCCGGGCAAGGTGTTTCTGGGTTTGTTCGATAAGGAGCGCCCCGCCTACGATGCATTGCATCCCGAAATCATGATTCGCGATGCGCGCGTGCTCGCTAAGGACCCCGACATTTCGGCGTTTGCGGTTGGCATGGGGACCGGCGAAGCCGGGGCTGCGTCGCTGTTGAGCGTATTGCAATCGGGCAAGCCGCTGGTGGTCGATGCCGATGCACTCAACGCCATCGCATCTAACCCTAGCATCCGTGCGGCTTTCCAAAGCAAAAAGGCTGAAAGTAGCCGTCCCTTCTTGCCTTTCATGTTCACGCCCCATCCTAGCGAGGCCGCGCGCTTGCTTGGCGTCACCACGGCAGAAATTCAGACCGACCGCGTAGCCGCTGCGTGCCGCATTGCGGCGAGCTTTAGCGCCGTATGCGTGCTCAAGGGCGCGGGAACAGTCATCGCCGACCCAACGGGACGCTACGCCATCAACCCGACCGGCAATCCCGGCATGGCAGCCGGCGGCATGGGCGATGCATTGGCAGGCATGCTCGCGGCTTTTTTGGCGCAGGGCATGGGCGTTTGGGACGCCGCCTGCCTAGGCGTGTATCTGCATGGTGCAGCCGCCGACGCTGCGTGCCATCATGGCATGGGCCCACACGGACTAACGGCATCAGAAGTCATCTTTGAGGCGCGCACATTGCTCAACAGTGCGCTTGACGATCCGCATGATGAAGGTGAGGAAAACGGCGAGTCCGAACATTGACGGCACCGCACCCGCAGGACACAAGCAGCAAAACCACAGAGGCCAACTCAAGTCAGTCAATAAACAGGCCCGCAACAACTAAACGAGGAGAGATAACATGAACAATCCGCTATCGCGTTACGCCTTGCCGCAACTGCTCCGCACCCTACTCACGGGCACTATCGCCGCGCTCGGCGTCGCAGCGGCAGTACCCGCCGCCGCGCAAGCACCGGCGAACTACCCCGATAAGCCGATCCGCTACATCATTCCGTTTGCACCGGGCGGCGAGTCCGATATTGCGGCACGCTTCCAAAGCCAAGCGTTCAAGAAAAAGTACGGCCAAGATTTCATCGTTGAGTCCAAGCCCGGCGGCGGCGGTGCCCTCGCTTGGTCGCAAGCCAATGGCTTCCCCGGCGATGGATACACGTGGATCAGCACCAACCTTCCCCACCTCGTGTTGCAGCCGCTCGAAGGCAACGTGCAGTACAAGACCGACGACATCCACAACGTTTACTTCTATCACTACACGCCCGACGCCATCGTCGTGCGCAACGAAAGTCCGTTCAAGACCTATCAGGACTTCATCAAGGCTGCCAAGGCTAAGGCTGACGCCGTCTCCATCGCCGGCTCAGGGCTGAACTCCGCGAATCACGCGGCCAATGCGCGCCTCGAAGGTGCAGCGGGCATCAAGCTGAATTACGTGCCATTCAAAGGCACTGGCGACCTCGTGGCGTCACTCCTCGGCGGCCACGTAGACGCCGCAATGTCCTACGTCACGCTGGCACTCGCGCAAAAAGGCCGGACGCGCGTCCTCGCGATTGCCACTGAAAAACGCCACCCGGCTTTCCCGGACACGCCCACCTTCAAAGAACTCGGCATTGAGTGGGTCGATGGTGCGTATCGGGGGGTGGCCGTGCCAGCCTCAACGCCTGCACCGATCCGTAAACGCATCTCCGACATCTTCGCGGAAATCAACAAAGACCCAGAGTTCCGTCAGCGCATGATCGACGGCGGCTTTGAAATCATCGACGTGCCCGTCGAGAGGATCCCCGCGTTCATGGCCGACCGCAAGAAGGTCTATACCGAGGTCGCGAAGCAGATGGGGTTGATCAAGTAGTTACTGCTTGTTGGGGCAGGATGCGGTGTGGGCAGTTTACGCATTCAGCATCACCCGCCCTGCCCACACTCCCACTGCAGTCAACACCAACGACACCGCAAGATGTGACGCGCCCACCGCAAGCGCCCACGCGATATGGCCGCGTGCAACCAGCGCGATCACCTCCGCTGAGTAGGTCGAGAACGTCGTGAGGCCGCCGAGAAAACCCGTAATGATGAGTAGTCGCCACGCAGGCGAAAGGTCGGGGTGCTTGGCGAAGTAAGCGACGGCGAGTCCCACCAGCAGCCCGCCAATGGCGTTGGCAGCGAACGTGCCCCACGGAAAGTGCGTGTGCTTTTCATTGAGCCAAATGGAAAGCCCCCAACGGAGCCACGCCCCGACAGCCGCTCCAATCCCCACTGCGAAGAACCCCATCCAACCCGCCTGAAACTGCATCGCCTCTCCCCATGGCGCCGGACAATTTGTCCGGACAACTTTTGTTGCGCCGCAAACCTCACCTCTATAATAGCGGCCATCTTTGCCAATCCACACGACCACACGAGCACACGCATGTCTGACCCTAGGAACGAACCTCGCGAATCAATGGAATACGACGTGCTGGTCGTCGGCGCAGGCCCCGCTGGCCTTGCAGCCGCCATTCGCCTGAAGCAACAAGCCGCTGCGCAAGGCGGCGAGATCAACGTGTGCGTGGTTGAAAAAGGCTCTGAGGTCGGCGCGCACATTCTCTCCGGTGCCGTGATGGACCCGCGCGCCATCACCGAGTTGTTCGCCGATTGGAAAGAACAAGGTGCACCGCTGAACCAAGAGGTCGCTGAAGACCG
>JAJTHU010000317.1 GCA_021300055.1 Nitrosomonadaceae bacterium
AAATGTAGTCTGGTTGCGCATCGGACATCTGCTTGAAGACCGGTTTGCCGATCTTCATCGACTGCTGGTGAAACTCAACCTTGACGCCCCAAGTGCCAGCATGGCCAGAGCAACGCTCGACGGTGGTCACTTTTGTATCGGGAATAAGTTCGAGCATTTCGCGCGTCTTCTGGCCGACGTTCTGCACACGCGAGTGACAAGGCACGTGATACGAAATACGACCCAAGGGCTGTGAGAAGGTCGTCTTGAGTAGACCGTCTTTGTTGCGTGCGATCAGGTACTCGAACGGGTCCATCATCGCTGCTTTCACCGCCTGAGCGTCTGCGTCGTTTGGCAATAGCAGTGGGATCTCAGACTTGAACATCAGCGTGCAAGACGGGATCGGTGTCACGATCGTGTAGCCCTCGCGTGCCAACTTTGAGAGTACGGGGAGATTCTGCTTGGCGAGCGCGACGACAGACTCGATATCGCCCAACTCAAGTTTTGGCATGCCGCAGCAGGCTTCCTTTTCCACCACCACGAAAGGGATTTCATTGTGGTCGAGGATCTTCAACAAGTCGTGACCAATGCCCGGCTCGTTGTAGTTGACGTAGCAGGTTGAGAAGATTGCAACCTTGCCTTTGGACTTTGCGCCATCTTTCGGCACGTAAGCGTTGCTGGGCTTGTAGCTCGAGCGAAACTTGTTCGTCGCAAATTCAGGCACCCACGCGTCTTTGTGCACGCCCATGACCTTCTCGCCCAGCGCGCGCATCGAAGGCATCTTTGCGGCGGCATTCACGAACTGTACGACCACGGGAATCGTCGCCAGCTTCCCGTTGCGGTCAGTCGATGAAAGCGTCACATCGCGGAATTTAGTCGGTGTGCCTTGCTTAAACTGCACGGCCTTCGCACGCAACATGAGGTGCGGAAAATCAACATTCCATGGATGCGGTGGGACGTACGGACACTTGGTGAGGTAGCAAATGTCGCAGAGATAGCACTGGTCAACGACCTTCCAGAAAGCCTCTTTTGGCACGCCATCCACTTCAAGGGTCGGGCTCTCGTCGACCAAGTCAAACAGGGTCGGGAACGAACCGCACAGCGACACGCAACGACGGCAGCCGTGACAGATGTCGAACACGCGCTCCATCTCCGTCATCAGCGATTCGACGTTATAGAAGTCTGGGTTCTGCCAATCGATAGGGTGGCGGGTTGGTGCTTCGAGGCTGCCTTCGCGCTGGCTCATGTCGAACATCCTGTTGTGTGAAAAGCTGCGCAAGCAGCATTTCGGAAATCTTGAAGAACAAGGGACGCATCGTTGCGCCCCTTGCCCGTGCTTCTTACTGCTTCCTGCTAATTACTGCGTCAAACGGTGTGACTTATGCAGCGATGCCGTCAAGCGCCTTCTGGAACTTGTTAGCGTGCGAGCGTTCTGCCTTGGCAAGCGTTTCAAACCAGTCAGCGATTTCGTCAAAGCCTTCATCGCGTGCGGTCTTGGCCATGCCTGGGTACATGTCGGTGTACTCGTGGGTTTCGCCTGCAACAGCAGCCTTCAGGTTTTGCTCTGACGAGCCGATTGGCATGTCCGTCGCTGGATCACCAACTTGCGCCAGATAGTCCAAGTGACCGTGCGCGTGGCCGGTTTCGCCTTCGGCGGTCGAACGGAACAGCGCTGCAACTTCGGTGTGGCCTTCTACGTCGGCTTTGTTCGCGAAGTAGAGGTAACGACGGTTAGCTTGGCTTTCACCGGCAAACGCGTCTTTCAGGTTTTGGTGCGTCTTCGTGCCTTTGAGACTCATGATTCACTCCTCTGTACAGGGGTTGGTGTTACTTGGTGGTACAAATCCGGCAAATGCGGCCAACCCGGGGGCGACCGCAGCTGCGGCAACTTCAACAGCTCGACAATGCTGCCCGTCGAGCGTTTCAGAATGGTGTTCAAGCTGATGTTGAAACTGAGCAGGCAACCACTATGCGCCCGCCAGAGCGATCTGTCTAATTGATTGAATCTATGTTTTTGATAGCTACATTCAATTGTCCATTTTGCGTGACACCCCATCTGCGGCGACAATGGCGTGATGGGCAAATTCGCTACCCAAGTCATCCGTTGGCAAAAACAAAGTGGCCGCCATGACCTGCCTTGGCAGGGAACGCGCGACCCGTTTCGCATTTGGGTTTCCGAGATCATGCTGCAGCAGACACAGGTCTCTGCAGTTATCGACTACTACGAGCGCTTCATGCAGCGCTTCCCAACGGTCGAAGCGCTCGCCACCGCGAGCCTCGATGACGTCATGCCCTATTGGGCGGGCTTGGGCTACTACGCGCGTGCGCGTAACCTGCACAAGGCAGCGGTCATCATCCAAACTGAGCAGGGCGGCCGTTTCCCTCGCACCTTTCTGGATGTTCTTGCCTTACCCGGCATCGGTCGTTCGACAGCAGCGGCGATATGCGCCTTTGCCTATGGCGAATCTCGTCCGATCTTAGATGGCAATGTAAAGCGGGTGTTCGCGCGTCGCTTTGGCGTCGAAGGTGATGTTCGCGCTAAGCCCGTTGAAGAAGAAATGTGGCGACTCGCCGAACGCGAGGTTCCCAAACAAGATATCGAGGCTTATATCCAAGGACTCATGGATCTTGGCGCGACCGTCTGCACCCGCAGCAGCCCGACTTGCTTACTCTGCCCCTTGTCGCGCGATTGTGTCGCTCATCAAGAGGGCCGCACCGCCGAACTCCCCGGGCGCAGCGCGAAACGCGACGTGCCGCATCGCGAAACAGCGATGTTGGTGTTGCGCCACGGTGTTGAAGTCTTGCTGGAGCGCAGACCCCCGACCGGCATTTGGGGCGGCCTTTGGTCTCTACCTGAGGTAACGCTCGAGACTGATGCGCTGGCGCACGCGAGTGCACGTTTTGGGGTTGCCACGACGCGGGGGCGACGACCCAAACCTTTGAATGCCGTTGATCACGGCTTCACGCATTACTCGCTCACCATTCACCCGCTGGAGATCAGCGTCGCAAGCGTGAGTGCCGCAGCACGCGAACCGGGGCATGTGTGGCTCACCATCGAGGACGCGCTTGGCGCCGCGATTCCGGCACCGGTCAAGCGCATCTTGTCCGCGCTCGACTGAACGCATACTGCGCTACTCTTCGCGACCGACGAGGAGCCCTTGATGCTGCAGGAAACGCTGCATGAGTTCCAGGCGCATCGTCGCATCAGTGAGCTCAAGCATCTTTTGTTTGACAGCGTTTCCCAGTGGCAGCATTTCGTTTAGCCGCATGCCAACCCAAAACGCATTGTCCAAGTGCAAGCCAGGGTCGTCCAAACTTTGCCCTCTGCCTTTGACGATTCGCGCAAGAAACGCGGCGCAAACTTGCAAGGCCAAACTGGGCGCATCCGCATCGGCTTCGATGTACGCGACCCGCGCCACCACAAGGCCGCGTTCATTTGCCTCGTGCGATAGGATACGAAAGCGATCCAAGCCAGTCACTCGCACCAGCAAAATGCCTTGCTGCGGCATATCCCAGTCATCGATGCGCGCGACCGTGCCGACGAGCTCCGGCTCAGCGGGCGCACCATCGCGCCCTTCGCGAATCAGACATATGCCAAAGGGCAGTTGCTGTTTAAGACTTAGCTTGACCATGTCCATATAGCGCGGCTCAAAGACGCGCAACAACATGGTTCCTCCGGGGCAAAGGATCGTTCCTAACGGAAAGATTGGCATGACGACTGCCGCCTCACGCTCACGACGCTGACGCGCTTCTTCGACAGCGTCGAGGATCGACCGGATCACCACTTAGATCGCCTGTAGCTTGTCACGCTAGCCACGCGTGGGGACTGCTTCGTGTAAGTCGCGATGCCGAATGAGTACCGAGTGATCTGACGCCGCGCCAAACTCTGCGGCCAATGCCTCGACGACGTACACTGAACGGTGTTGACCGCCCGTGCAACCAATTGCAATCGTCAGTGCGGTACGATTGTCTTTTGCATAGGCAGGCAACCAACGCCGCACAAAGGCGCCTATGTCGGTAATGAGTTCGCCCGCAGCAGGTTCAGCGGCCAGAAACGCCTTCACATCTGCATCGCGCCCGGTGAGCGGCCGCAGCTTCGGGTCGTAATATGGGTTCGGCAGCACGCGCACATCAAACACGGTATCCGCATCCATGGGGATGCCGTGCTTGAAACCAAAACTCTGGAATGTCAGGGACAGCCGATTACGCGCAAGACCCAACCAATCCTTGATCCACCCACGCAGTCGATTGGCATTCACGCCCGACGTATCCATACGGTGCGCTAATTCGGAAATCTCGCCCAGCAAGCGGCGCTCTGCGGCAATGCACGCGTGGACGCCACCCGTAATGCGCTCGGCCAACGGATGCGGGCGACGCGTCTCCGCAAAGCGTCGGGCGATATCTTCATCGCTGGCCTCGAGAAACAATAAGCGCAGGTCTAGCTCGCGCTCCCGGAGCCGCGCCACTACGTTGGGCAATGTGTGGATCGAGTCACCAGCGCGCACGTCGATCGCGATGGCGATCTTCTCGTCGCGCAGGTCTTCCTCGAGAAGTGTTTCAACCATCCCAGCGGGAAGGTTATCGACGGCAAAGTAGCCGGCGTCTTCAAGCGCCTTAAGCGCCACGCTCTTTCCAGAGCCTGACAAGCCGCTCACGAGCACTAACTTGATCGTGCGCGTTGTCATGGCGACTACTCGGGGATGTAGGCGCTGTACTCGCCTGTCAGCGAACCAACCGGATCTGACTCGCGACGCGCAACACCACCGTCTCCGGATTGCTCGCGCATCGCAGCCTCGTGACGATCCAAGAAGTCCTTGGTCGAATCGTAGCCACGTGTCTGCAAGATGTAGTGACGTACAGCCGCTTCGACGAGAACCGCGAGGTTGCGACCAGCAACAACAGCAAGCGTCACCGTGGGGATTTCCACACCGAGAATCGTCGTTGTGCTCGACTTGGTTTGCAAGCGATCGAGTCCCGCAAAGTATTCCTTGGTGGGGCGCTCCAGATGCACGATCAATCGAAGCGTCTTGCGCGGGCGCACAGCGGTTTCGCCGAAGATCGCCTTAATGTTAAGCACCCCGATGCCGCGCACCTCAAGAAAGTCGCGCAGCAGCACGGGGCATCGGCCCTGAATAGTCTCTGGGCCGATTTGAAACAACTCAACGGCATCGTCCGCAACGAGGCCCGCACCGCGCGAGATCAACTCCAGCGCAAGTTCGCTTTTGCCGATCTGCGAGTCGCCCGTAATCAGGATGCCAAAGCCGAGCACATCTAGGAACACACCGTGTGAGGTGGTAACTTCAGATAGCTCGCGCTGCAAATAAGGCCGCAACAAATTGACGAACACGCGGCTCTTTTTTTGCGACAAGAACAGCGGTGTACCGAATTGATCAGCAGCCTCAATGAGATAGCGCGGCGCGTCGGCACCGTCACAAAGAAAAATTGCCAGCGTTTCGTTGGTGCACAGCGCCTCAAGGCTTGCCGCTAACTGCATCTCGTCGAGATTGTCGAGATATTCGATATCCGACACCCCTAATGCCTGAATCAATATCGGATGAATAAGGTTCAGGTGGCCGACCAGTCCGACACCAGAGCGGTTCAGTGCATCGTGCGTAAGCATGCGCGAAGCACCGCGATGACCTCCAACCCAGGTCAGCGAAAGCTTGTCGCGACGATCCTCAAAGAGCTGCTGTACGCTGAGTTGGGACATTCAGGTGGGGATTGCCTGTAGTGAGCATTTCATGCGCAGCGGCATTGCTTGGTTCAGCCAGCAGCGCATCGCGGAGGTCTGCATCGCTAAAGGTTTGCGCGAGCTCGGATAGAAGGTTGAGGTGCTGCTCGGTAGCGTGCTCAGGAACCAACATCGCAAACACCAACCGCACGGGTTTGCCATCCGGCGCCTCAAACGGGACGCCGTCCTTGGTGCGAATGAACACCGCCAGCGTGTCGCGCAAACTTTTGATGCGCCCATGCGGGATTGCAACGCCTTGGCCCAAGCCTGTCGAGCCGAGTCGCTCTCGGGCGAACAGCGCGTCGAACACGGTAGCTCGCGCAATGCCATTGTCGTTTTCGAAGAGCAATCCAATCTGCTCAAAGAGACGTTTTTTGCTGGAAACGTCGAGATCCAGGAGCACGTGCGAGACCGGCAGGTGCTTGGCGAAAGAGGCAACAGGCATGGCGATGGTGCGGTTAAGGAAGCGCGTATTCTACGCCCGCACCAGATGCTTTGCGGCGCATCTGGCGCGCAAAAGACACACACCAAAATCGACCAACCAAGCGCCCGGTTGAGGCGGCAATTATTGACCCGTACATCTGCTGGAGGCACCAAAGAAAACGCCCGACCAAATGAGTCGGGCGTCGAGCCGAAGGGTCAACCAGCACTAGGCTAGTAGTACGCGCTTCGGTGCCTCGGCCATATGGCGATTTTGCAGCTTCTCTTTGTGCTTGACGATCTGC
>JAJTHU010000298.1 GCA_021300055.1 Nitrosomonadaceae bacterium
CGCAATCGCATGGACAGTTTGGATGTGGTTGTGCACCGCGCGGCGCTTTGGCATCGACACACGCGAGTAGCCCGGGCGGAGCTCTTCAAAACGCGGCTTGATCGTGCCGAAATATGGTGCCTTCCAGCAAATGATGCGCGAGAAGATCCACTTGCCGAGCGGCTTGGCTTCGAGCTTGCTCCACAGTGACAGCACTTGACTCATGTAGATGCCTTGTTTGGTTGAATGCTGTGATTCAGCCAGCCCACACACTGTTGCCAGAGCGCGTGGTCCGCTTGCAACTTGAAAAACCCGAAGTGACCGATGCGTTTTTCACCAACATCGCTCGGCTGCAAGTGCCGACGCTCAACCTGCGCGTGGCTATAGAAGCCATGCAATTGATCGATAGCCGACTTCATGATGAGATCATCATCCGAAAAGCTGATGGAGAGGATCGGCGCCTCGACTTCAAGAAAGCCTGAGCGTTGCCTGATGGCGGCGTCCCCCAGGAGATACTGCGGGTCACGACACCAACGCGCCCACGTTAGCGCGACTTCGCGTGGCAGGTTGCCAACCTTGTTCAAGCGTCGGCCGGGAAAGTAGCCGAACATCCGCGTAAATAGGGGCATGGCGATGTACCAGAGGTAGAGCAACTTCAAACGCATACGCGGGTTGTGCCCCCAGTAGCCACTACCGCTTGCAACGGTCAGTGCCGCTGACACACGATGCCGATTGCGCAGCGTGCCCAACAACTGACCACCCAAACTGTGACCGCAGAGCACGATGGGCAGCGATGGCGATTTCGTAGACGCTGCATCAATCAACGCATCCAAGTCAGCACCCCACTGGTCGAACGTCACCGTGGAACGCTCGAGCGACTTCGGCTCGTTGAAGCCCGCATCGGTGTAATCAATCGTCGCGACCTGAAAGCCATGGCTGGCAAGGTATTCCGCAAAGCGTGTGTAGAAGTCTTGCCGCACACCCATCGCGGGGGCAATGACGATGCTGGCTTTTGGATTCGCTGACTCGAACCAGGTAGGACTAACAGTCATATTCGTACCTCGCTGCATCTGTATCGCGTGGGCAACTAGACGGCTTGCCAGCCAGCATCTACTGCAAAGCGCGCACCATGCTTGCCTTCAAGCGCCTTAGCCTCGTCGAGAAGTTTGTCTTTGCCCACGCTACGAAGATAGTTGATTGGCCCGCCGCGATGTGGCGCAAACCCGGTGCCAAAAATCACACCGGCATCGCAGAGGTCTGCATCCGCTACGATGCCTTCACGCACGCACGCTACTGCCTCATTCACTGCAGGCAAGGTCATGCGCATCCAAAGCGGCGCGAGATCCACCGTGCCACTGCCGCTCGCTTTTTGCGGACGCCCGTTCACCCACTTGTAAAAACCCTCGCCGGTTTTCTTGCCGAGTTTCTTGGCCGCGACGAGCTGCTGAATTTTTTGCGGCTGCGGATTACCCGGCTTATGCAACTCGGTTCCGACCGCCAATCCAACATCAAGACCCACGGTATCAGCCAACTCAATCGGCCCCATCGGCATGCCGAATTCTTTCGCCGCCGCGTCAATGGTCTCTGCGGGAATGCCCTCTTCGAGCATCACTTGCGCCTCGGTCATGTAGGGCGTGAGGATACGATTGACGAGGAAGCCCGGCGCCGATTTCACGGGAAGCGGCAGCTTGTCGATCTTCTTCACAAACACTTGCGACGCCTTCATGACTTCGTCGGAGGTCTGTGGGCCTTGAACGATTTCGACAAGCATCATCATCGCCACGGGGTTAAAGAAGTGTATGCCGACCAAACGCTCAGGACGAGCAAGTCCAACAGAAAGCTCTTGCAGCGGAATTGATGACGTGTTGGTTGCCAAGATCGCCGTCGGCTTCAAGCGTGGTTCGATCGCGGCGTAGAGCTTCTTCTTGATCTCGGCGTTTTCGACAATCGCTTCGATGACCAAATCGCAGTGCGCCACCCCGTCACCTTTGACATCGGGAATGAGCCTATCGAGCGCAGCCTGCACCAAGTGTGGCGCCTTGAGCTTTTTCTTGTAGAGCTCGGCGGCGCGCTTGATCGCAGGTGCGATACGCGCGTGGTCGAGGTCTTGCAAGGTCACGGTGAAGCCCTTGAACGCGCACCATGCGGCAATGTCGCCACCCATCACGCCCGCACCGATAACGTGCACGTGCTTCACGGTTGACTCACCGGAACCCAACGACTTGAGCCGATCTTGCAGCTTGAAAATGCGAATCAGATTGCGGGTCGTTGGATGCTCGAAAAGCTTGGCCATCGAGCCGTCCGCTTCGGCTGGCACCCGACGAGGGTCGCCGCCGTACTTCTCCCATAAGTCGATGATGGCGTAAGGCGCCGGATAGTGATCACGGCGCGCTTTCTTGGCGACTTGTTTACGCGAGGCGTTTGCCACCAAGCCACGGATGATGGGCCAGTTGGTGATGGCGTCTTTCAGTGCAGGTTGATGCGGTGCCGGGGGCCGTTGCAGCAACATCATCGCGGCGTTCATGAAGTGGCGCTTCGGTGTGACGACATCCACGAGCCCCATGCGCTTCGCGGTTTTGCCGTTCACCGCGCGACCGGTGAGCATCAACCCGAGCGCTTGGCCGGCGCCGATGAGGCGCGGCATGCGAATTGCACCGCCCCAACCCGGCACGATGCCGATCATCACTTCAG
>JAJTHU010000263.1 GCA_021300055.1 Nitrosomonadaceae bacterium
CAATGGCTTTGATATTGAGGGCCTGGCGGTTGATGGCAAACGCATGTTCCTCGGGCTACGCGGGCCGGTATTGCGCGGCTGGTCGGCGATGCTCGAAATCGCTGTGGACGTCAACGAAAAGAAGCGCGATGAACCCTTGCGGCTGGTGCCGCTCGACGAGAGCGGCATTTTGATGCGCAAGCATTTTTTGCAGCTCGATGGGCTGGGCATCCGCGATCTGCACTTTTCTGGAGACGATTTGTTTATCCTTGCTGGGCCGACGATGGTGCTCAACGGCGAAATACGCGTCTACCGTTGGCCAGGAGCCAAGCCGTTGTTGGCTGCCAATCGTGATGCGGTGCGGTTTGAATCCGCGTTGGCAGAATCGGTTGCGCTCCCGCATGGCCGTGGCACCAATCGTGCGGAAGCGATTTGCGATTTGCCGCCGATACTCGCGTGTGGCAAGCCGCGCTGGTTAGTGCTTTACGATGCGCCTGGCCCGGATCGTAAAGATGGTGAGTACACCGTTTATGGGGATTTGCTGCGACATGACTAATACGCCTGAGCTGCCCGGCAGCAAATCGATGGTTTACCCGTGGTTCGTTGTGGCCGTACTCATGGCCGCGTATGTGTTGTCGTTTGTGGATCGGCAGATTATGAATTTGCTGGTTGCGCCCATTCGACGAGATCTCGGTATCAATGACACCCAGATGAGTTTGTTGATGGGGTTCTCATTCGCGATCTTTTATACGATTCTGGGTATTCCGATGGGCAGGCTCGCCGATAGCCGGAGCCGTCGCGGCCTGATCGCCGCGGGGGTGGTGGTCTGGAGTGCGATGACTGCACTGTGTGGGCTGGCACAGACCTACTGGCAACTGTTTCTGTATCGCGTTGGCGTTGGTGTGGGGGAGGCAACACTCTCGCCGGCCGCCTACTCGATGATTGCGGATTACTTTCCGCCAGAGCGACGCGCCACCGCCATCAGCGTCTATTCGATGGGTATTTTTCTCGGATCGGGCATCGCATTTTTGTTGGGCGGGCTGGTGATTAAGTTTGCGATGGCGGCCGGTGTGGTGACCTTGCCGCTGGTGGGTGAAGTGCGTCCCTGGCAACTGGTGTTTTTGGTCTTGGGTGTCAGCGGCATCTTGTTTAGCTTCATTTTTTTCCTGGTGCGCGAGCCTGCGCGTAGCGACGTGAGCGGAACAGGTGATGCCGTGCCGTTCGGCGAGGTGGTGAGTTATTTGTGGCAAAACCGGCGCACCGTGTTGTGTCACAACCTTGGCTTCGCCATGCTGGCGCTTAGCGCCTATGGCACAACGGCGTGGATTCCGAGTTTCTTTATCCGCAGCTTTGGTTGGGAAGCCTCGCAGATCGGGTTTGTGTATGGCTTCATCGTGATGATCTTTGGCTGCCTCGGCATTCTGTTCGGCGGCTGGCTCACCGATCGGTGGCTCAATCAGGGCAGACCAGATGCCGCGTTGCGCATGGGCATTTGCGCGGCCATTGTGGCCACGATTGGCGGCGTGTATTTGCTGGCCGGTGATGGGACGATGGCCGCCATTCTCATGGTGCCATCGGTGTTTGCGCTGGGGATGCCATTCGGCGCCGCGCCAGCTGCGATCCTGGCGATTGTGCCGAACCAAATGCGCGGCCAGACCGCAGCGGTCTATCTGTTTATCGTCAACTTGATTGGCCTAGGCATTGGGCCAACCGCAGTGGCGTTGGTCACAGACTTTGTTTTTGCGGATGACATGGCGCTGAAGTGGTCGATGCTGATTGTTGGTACTGTCGCCAATCTCGCCGCAGTTGCGTTCCTTGCTTTTGGGCTGCGTCCATACCGCGAGACGCTGAAGCGCGCCCAACAGGCTTGATGACCTTCGGAAAGTTTGCGGGAGGCTGAAGGGGCGGCGACCGATTTTCTGCGATTGTGGGGAGGGCATGCCGGAGGGCACGCCGCTGTGCCTTTCCTTTAATCGGGCGTGTGCGCCAGCGGAACCACGGCGCTTAAATCACCGCTGCTTCTGCCGCAAGATCCACCAGCCGATTGCGGCGGTGAGCGTTAGCACCACCGTCACCACAATGAAGAAGCCGGCTTTGTTTTCCGCGAACGGCACGCCGCCGACATTCATGCCGAAGAAGCCAGCCACCATGTTCACGGGCGTCGACGACGATCGCGGCACTCTAAGCCGCGCAGCAGGGGTGCGAGCCGCACACTGCAGTGATGACACCGTTCGCGTTAGCGTTTACGCGCGCGTTGTTGCAGGGCGGCCAGCGTCGGTGAGAGTGGTATGCGCATGCCGTCCGCTTGCCAGCCCCTCGCGGCGACGAGGGTGTTCAGCTCGGTCACGCGGTCAGCGGCATGAGGATGCGTGCTCAGGATGGTGAGGCGTGCGCGATGTTCTGGCGGGTGTGATGCCTCTAGCAACGGGAAGAGCGCAGTCGCACCACCGGCATGGCCATATTGCTTCACGAGCGCATCGAGCCCGATCGTATCGGCCTCGCGCTCTTGCTGGCGCGAAAAAGTCAGCAGCGTGCCGGTTGCGGCGAGGTTGGTCGCGGTGGCCGCGGCGGTGCGCGCGGCTTCCGCGCTGACGACCGAGAGCACGATCCCGATGCCCACTGCACGGCCGAGATGCTTGACCGGGTGGCGCTCTGCCGCATGGGCGATCTCGTGGGCAATGACCATGGCCAGCGTGTTTTCGTCAGGTACCGCTTCGATTAAGCCGCGCATGATGACGATGTTGCCGCCGAGCGTTGCAAAGGCGTTCACCATTTCGCTGTTGTTGTAGTGCACCTTAATCTGCATGCCCTCCGGTAGGCGCATGTGTGCAGCGAGTGGTTGTGCGATGCGATCTAGCGCCTTACGGATCGCGGCCGGCGTGGGTTCGCCGGGCGCGGCAGGCTCGTTGGGCGCATCGGGTGCGTTCCCCTTAAGTTGCATATCGACCTGTTCGGCCACTGCAGCCTCGTAGCGGTAAGGTAGCCATGACGCCACTTCACCCGCAAACGCGCCGACGAGAAACGACAGGGCCACCAGCGCGACCATTAATCCGCCAAGCAACCACGCGAACTCCTTGAGCGGGTGCTCCGTCGAGTAGTTGACGTGCTCGTCGGGGGTGCGGTTTTCGAACTCCACGCTAGCCTTGGTCGATGGTTCACTTAGCTGGCGGCGCTGCTAACGCGGCCGCACGGCCGTGCCGTAGGCAACAACTTCAAATGACGGCAATGCGCCTTGGCGTCCGCCGGTCAGCGACGTCGTTTCGAAGCGCACGTTAACGATCATCTTGTAGCCCTTGTTGCGCGCCTCGTCCTTCATGCGCAACACTGCTTCGCGGCGGGCGCGATCGAACAAACTTTCGTAGCCGCGAAAGCGACCGCCGACCAAACTGCGCAGCCCAGCGACGAACTGCTTGAAGTAGTCCGACGAGATTACCACTTGTCCGCACACTAAGGTGCAGTCCTGCGGCTGTGCCAGGTTCGGCGGAAAACGCGCGGCGAACACGAGGATGTTCTTCGATTCACGTTCGCGTTGCCGAATGGATTTGAAATGTTTCTGCTCAAGAATGCGGCCGACAAAAAAACCGATCGACAGCAGCACCAAGAACAGTACGAGCTCGAAGTAATCGAGCGCGAAGTAGAGAATTTCCATATATGCGGCGACGTTGCTATTCGAGAACGACTGCTGTGCCGTAAGCCAGAATTTCAGCGGCGCCCATGGTCACCGAGGTCGTCGCGTAGCGCACGTTCAACACACCATTCGCGCCGATGGAAGCTGCTTGCTGAATCATGCGGTCCGTGGCTTCTTCGCGCGCTTCTTGCATGAGCTCGGTGTATGCCTTGAGTTCGCCGCCGACGATGTTTTTCAACCCCGCGAGGATGTCTTTACCCGCATGTTTTGATCTGACGGTGCTGCCTTGCACGAGCCCTAAATGCCGAATAACGCGACGACCCGGAACGATTTCGATGTTCGAGACCAGAATGTCAGCCATGCTACCCCTGTGAATGTTTTGTTGTGGTTGGTGATTGTTCGTTTGCGTGCGGTGCTTGGTGCGTGCTCCGTGTTGCTCGGCGTGGCGTCTAGTACCAGGAGAAGTCCTAGCAACTTGAGCCGAACGAGTATATCTAGCGCATGTTGCAGTTGCACCAAGGTTTGCAAAGATTTGTCAGAAGTGTAACTGGCGATGCGAATGCCTAGGGGATCGCCTAATTGGTGCGAGGTGTGCCCTAGGATGGTGCGCGCACGGTGAACGCGGTTGCGAGCGGCGATTGCATGCCGCTGAGCAAACTTATGCATCATCGCTTGGCGCTCTCTTCGTTGATCGGCCAAAGCACAAAACCCAGCCGCAGCTGGGTTTTGTGAGGTGCTTCGTAGCGCTGATGAAGCTATAGAAGTTAGGCCGCTAGCGCTGGGTAGTCGGTATAGCCCTTTTCGCCCGGCGTATAGAAGGTCGACATATCGGGTGCGTTCAGAGGGCCGCCGTTGCGCATGCGCGCGACGAGATCCGGGTTTGCCAAAAATGCGCGCGCGTAGCCAATCATGTCGGCACGACCATCATTAATCGCGGCTTCGCCAGAGGCCGCGTCAAAACCGCCCGCCAAGATGAACGGACCACCGAAGGCATTACGCAGCGCGAGCTTAAAGGCCTCGGGAACGGGTGGCGCGCCCATCGCCGAGTGATCCAATACGTGCAAGTAAGCAAGCTTCATTTCGGCGAGGGCTTTGACTAGCGCCAAATACTGCGGCTCGAGTTCGGGAAACGCGCTCGTGCCGTTGAACACGCCATAGGGTGAGAGACGGATGCCGACCCGATCGGCGCCGATGGCCGCAACCGTGGCGCGCGCGACTTCGAGCGCAAATCGATTGCGTGCATCGATGGAACCGCCATATCCATCTGTGCGCGTGTTGACCGTTGCATTCAGGAACTGTTCGATGAGGTAACCGTTGGCGGCGTGCAGTTCAACGCCATCGAAGCCCGCTTCAACGGCAAGTTTGGCGGCGGTGGCGAACTCTGCAACAGCGTGGTCGATATCCGCTTGGGTCATCGCACGCGGACGGCTGTGCGGCTGCATGCCAGCGCTATCGGTGTACATCTCTCCTGGGCAGATCACGTCCGTTGGCCCGACGACTTCCGCGCCCGCTGGGAGATTGGCGGTCTGCGTGACGCGACCGGTGTGCATGAACTGGACAAAGATCTTGCCGCCTTTTGCATGTACTGCGTCGGTGGTGAGCTTCCATCCGGCGACATGCGCGGCGTTGAACAATCCGGGAATGCGTGGGTAGCCGAGTCCGTTAGGAGATGACGACGTGCCCTCTGTGATGATCAGCCCGGCGCTTGCCCGTTGCGCGTAGTAGCTCGCCATCAAGGCGTTTGGCGTGTTCGCATCGACCGCGCGACTGCGGGTCATGGGGGACATGATCGCTCGGTTTGCAAGCGTGATCTTGCCGATGACAGTGGGGGTAAACAGAGTAGGTGTGGACATTATTCTCAACTTGGGTGGGCGGAAGAAGCGTGGATAGAAGGATCGTATAGAGCTGGCGAGCGGGGGTGCGGGGACAAAACAATTCTAGTAAGTAGGGCTAGATCGTCCAATTACAACCACTAATGACATGAGGGCTGACATGTCGGATGTGGTGCAGATTGGCGAAGACCATCGGCATGTCGTAAGCTACGCTCGCCCCGTCGCCTGACGCTATCTGCCACGATCTGCCACTACCCATCACGTGATCTATCGCGCTTCCTTCTTGGTTCTTTGCAGCCTGTGTTTCGCGATGGCGACAAGCGCCGCAACTCCGGCCCGCGCAGAGTCGGCCGCACCATGCGTCGCTGCGTGGCCCGCGTGGGACAGCTATCGCATCCGCTTCATCAGCAATGATGGACGTGTCATTGATAGCCACACTGTGCGGAAGCACACAGTGTCTGAGGCGCAGGCGTATGCGCTGTTTTTTTCGTTAGTGGCGAACGACCGCAAATCGTTTGATCTGGTGCTGCAGTGGACCGAGAACAACCTCGCAGCGGGTGACCTCACCAGTCGACTGCCTGCCTGGCAATGGGGCCTTCGGTCCGATGGCTCTTGGGGTGTGGTGGATGCGAATGCGGCTTCAGACGCCGACTTATGGATTGTGTATGCCCTCGGCGAAGCGGGGCGCTTGTGGAACGAGCCGCGCTATACGCGCTTGGCGGCGAGTATCGCGGCGCGCATCCTGAAGGAAGAGACGGCCGAAATCCCCGGGCTCGGACTCACGGTCTTGCCGGGGCCGGTTGGCTTTCAGTTGAACGACAAGACGTGGCGCTTGAACCCAAGCGATCTCCCCATGCAATTGATGGACTGGATGGCACATCAGGGCTTTGATCCCGCGTGGACGCGGATACAAGAATCGTCGTTGCGATTGCTGATCGAGTCTGCGCCGCGCGGATTCTCGCCGGATTGGGCGATATACGAGGTGGGCAAGGGCTTTCGCGAAGACAACACGAGCGGGCAACGCGGCGAGGGCGGCTACGACGCGATTCGCGTTTATCTGTGGGCGGGCATGCTCGCTGAAGACGTGCCGTATCGACGCAAGTAGGTGAACGCGTTCTCGCCAATGGCGCGTAAGGTCGGACGCTTAGGGCACGTGCCGGAGTTTGTGCATATCGTCAGCGGAGAAACGCGCGGGCAGGGCTCGTCGGGGTTTTCTGCAGCGATGCTCCCGTACTTGAGTGCGCGTGGCGAAACACGTGCACTGCGCCAAAAACTGACGCGCATCGCGGCGCAGCCCATCGCGCCGGACGCTTACTACGACCAGGTGCTGACGCTGTTTGCAAACGGCTGGATGGAGCAGCGCTATGCGTTTATGCGAACTGGGGAACTGCGGCCGGCTTGGCTGAAGAACTGTGCGCCTCGGTAGTGGGCTTTGTTAGTGCGCCTCGGTTGGGGGCTGTGGCCTCTCCGTATTGCTTTACGCACCAACTTGCGCGCTACGCCCCGGTGGGCGTCGATCGCGGGCCGCTTAAGCTGCCGACAAACCAACGTGCCAGCAACGTCACCAGCAAGCCTGCGATCAAGCCCACTCCCCACAACACCCAGACCAAGGGCACCAACCAGCCAATGATGCTGGCGATCCAAGGCGTGGTGGCGGATGCGGCTGCACCGATGCCTGCGGCCGCTGCGGCGGCGCGCTGCGCTGATTCTGCAAGCGCCTGTTCTGCTGCTGCCGTTGCCTCTTTAGCACCGGCGAGTGCCGTGCCGGATGCAGCTGTTGCTGTTGATGCGGCAGCAGCGGCGGACGCAGATGCTTCTTCAGCGATCTTGCCGAGGTTGAGCTGTGTGATCTCTGCGCTCGTGCCCGCCGCGCTGCGCACCCACGCGGCCCACGATTCGACCGACTGTATCAACTCCGGTGGCAGCCAGGCGCTCACCCATGCGGGCATCGGCGGTGGCGGTGGAATCGTAGCTGCAGCGGCGGCAGCTGCCTTGGCGGCATTTGTTGCGGCGGCTGTTGCGTCTCGTGTAGCTTGATTGGCGGCGGCAGTTGCGTCGCGTGCCGCCTGACTTGCGGCGGCCTTTGCCGCTTCCGTCGATTGCGCTAACGCGCTTGCGGCTTGATTGGTGGCTTGCGTGGTGATCTCGGCGACACTCGCCGCAGCGGCGCGCGTTGCGCTCTCAGTCACCATCGCGGCTTGCTGTGCGGCGTGCGCGACACGGTCAGACGCGACAGCGTCTGCGGTCCACTGCGCCAAGCCTGCGGCGGCCCAAGCGAGTGCCGTCCAGATGATTACAAATACAGCAAACAATGCCCAAACTGCTTTTTTCATATTGATACCGATGGCTCGAAAGGAGGAAGTGAAGCGTGGCAATGGGTGAATGTGCACGCAACACGAGGCCCGAGATAGACCGCGGCGCTGAGCGGGGGTTCAACTGGGCTGGCGGATTACCGCAGGGCATAAACTCCAGCATTGGTGAGGTGTTTGGGCAGCGTTTGCCCGAAAAAGCGCGCCGTTGCTAGGGTTTCACTTCTGCGAAACGTGGCGCTCTAGCGTCCGTTGCCATGCCGCATACCCCGTACCTCGCTTAAGGGCTGCCGGGCCTAAGCGCGCAGCACAGTCGGTAGTTCTTGGCTCAGGAAGTCGTACACGGTACGAACGACTGCGTTGCTCCGAATCTCGCGGTGTACTGCCAACCACGCAGGTAGCATCGGGATCTGGAGCATGGGCAGCACCCGCACCACACCGGGCCAGAACCGCAAGTTGTATTGCGCGGCGAAACCGATGCCCGCACCCGTAGCAATGAGCTGCCCGGTGACGAGGTAGTCGTCCGAGCGGGCACAGAAATGCTCGCGCGTTACGCTGTACCCTAGTCCTGCGAAGCCGCGGATGATCGCGTCGTTACGGTCGGCGCCGATCAGACGGTGTTGGTAGAGGTCTGGCGGTTGCTGCGGCACACCAGCCCAAGCGAGGTAAGACTCGTGCGCGCACGCCACGATTGGCACATCCGCAAGCTTCTTCGCGACAAGCGAGTTCTGTGTGGGGCGCACCATACGAACCGCGATGTCGGCCTCCCGCCGTAGCAAGTCAGTGAGCGCGTCGGAGGCGACGATATCGACTTGGATGCCCGGCTCCTGGCGCTGAAGCTGCGCGATGAGTGGAGGCAGTAGTAGCGTCGCCACTACTTGGCTCGCTGAGATGCGTACTGAACCCTCGCGCTGTTGGCGGACTTGGTCGAGCGACTGGCGTATGCCAAGTGCGCCGCTCTCCATGTCTCGCGCTGCTGATGAGATGCGCAATGCCGCCGCAGTGGGGATCACACCACGCCCCGTGCGCTCGAAAAGTGGAACGCCAAGCTGTGCTTCTAACTCCGCGATGTGCCGCGATAGCGTTGGCTGCTGCGCGCCTAATCGCTTTGCGGCGCCGAGCAGGCTGCCTGCATCCAACACCGCGACAAAGCTGCGTACCAGCGCCCAGTCGAACCCGCTCAGCGCAACGCCTGACGCAGCCGGTTGGGGCGCACGCTGCGGGGCTGAAAGGCTGTTGGCGACCCGGTCCGTCGGGGTCGCTTGGGTTTTGGAGGCTTGGGGGCGTTTTCCGGGCATGCAGAATTGTATAGCTAAATTGCACGTATAGGCAATTGTCGAGTATCTGTCGCACGCGCAAAGTGGGGCGCATTAATGCCGAACTGAGCATCGCCATTCGCAACCTATCCGCGCCGTGTCCGCGGCTTAACTCTGGAGTGAACAGTGTTAGAGCAACGTCAAAAATGCGTCCTTATCCTTGGGGCCAATGGCCGTCTGGGAAGAGCAGCGACGCAGGCATTTAATGAAGCAGGCTGGGAAGTCCTCGCACAAGCCCGCCAACCCGTCGATAGCCTTCCAGCGCGCGCACGCCAGATCGGCATTGACATGGCGAACACCGACGCGATTGCAAAAGCCGCTGCGGGAGCAAGCGCAGTGGTTTACGCTGTGAACCCGCTCCAGACCGAGTGGGACAAGAAACTACTGCCCCTCGCGCGCAAGGGCATGGATGTGGCCCAGCGTCTGGGGGCGTTGTTCATGCTGCCCGGCAACGTCTATAGCTACGGTGAAAAGATGCCGCTGCGGCTAGTAGAGTCTACGGTCGCCCGGCCATCTAATCGCAAGGGTGAGTTGCGCGCGGCACTTGAGGAGGAAATGCAAACACGCATTACGCGGGGACTGCGCAGCGTGGTGATTCGTGCGGGGGACTTCTATGGTGCGGGCGTCGGAAACTGGTTCGACCAAGCCGTGGTCAAGTCGTTGCGCAGCGGCAAATTGGTATATCCAGGGCCGCTGGATCGAGTGCACGCCTGGGCCTACCTGCCCGATCTTGCGCGTGCGTTCGTCGGCATTGCCGAGCACGATCTTCGTCGCACGCTCAACGCGCCGGTGACGCGTCACGCGCTTCGCGCGAATGGCGACGTGATCGGATCATTCAAGAAAATCCACTTCGCTGGACACAACGTAACGGGTCGTGACTTGCTCGACGCTGTTGAGCGCGCTGCCGTGCGCCTGCAGGTGGCGACACCTGGCTCATTAAAGCGCGCGGGTATGCTGTGGTCCGTGATTCGCTTGGTTGGCTTGGTTTATCCCCTGTGGCGTGAGCTCGCCAAGATGGCGTACCTTTGGCGCGTCCCTCATACGGTGGAGAGCGTGGTGATGAATGAGTTATTGCCCGAGCTGCGTAATACACCAATTGAAGAGGCGACGCTCGCAGCGCTGATCGACCTAGGCTTCGGCAGTCCACATTCGACGAGTGCCGCTGTCAGTTTCTTCGCGGAGTCAAGAGCGAGTGCAACATCTCAGCCCCACCAGCCACCGAATCAGCACGTGAACGAGCGTGCGTCTCCTGGACTAGCCACGCCACAGACCGCTGCAGAAGTTTCACTCGCGCGCAGTGTGGGGTAGAGGGCGATGACGATGAACACGGCGCACCACAACCCGCTCCAACACCCGTTAGGCGCGTGGTTTGCCTACAGTGCTTCGGCGCTGTTCATTGTGGCGCTCGTGACATTAGGGCAGGCGATCGGCTGGCCTGGCATTCTTCGGGAGCCACCCGCGACCGTGTTCCCGAGAATACACGCCAATCATGTGGCGATGCTCGCTGGATACGCTTGCTACTTGCTCTCGTCGTTGGCATTGGTTCCCGTTGCGTTGGCATTGCGCGAAAAGCTGCTGGCTGGCGGCGTCAGCACAATTGTCGTCGATGCCGTGACGTTCTTTGGTTTGGCTGGCGCTATATTCAAAGCGCTTGGCATCGTTCGTTGGTTGATCGGCATGCCCGGGCTTGCCGCGCAGTACATGGAGTCGACATCCCAAAGTGAACGCGAGGTGCTCGAAGTTGCGTACCTGACGCTGAACGGCTACGCGGGCTCGGTGGGCGAGTTGCTTGGCGTCCAGCTGACTGGTGGCATATGGATGCTCGGCATCTCGATCTGCGTACTTCGTCGGTTCGGCAGGCGCTGGGTAAGCGCGCTTGGTATCTTGAGCGGATTGGGGTTTATCGTGTTGACGGCGCGCATCTTCGTGACAGAAGTCGCTGCTTTGCAAAGCTTCGTGAACCCCATTGGGTTAGCTTGGGTGATCGCGCTCGGCTGGACGATGTCACGTCGGTCAAGCTGATTTGTCGCAAACGAAAAGGCCTAGATGCCCGTGTCGACGGCATCACAAAGCGCGAGAAGCGCGAAACTCACCAACCAGTGCGTGGCGATGAAGTCGCCGCCCGTGACGTGCGGCAGAGCTGCGCGCAGATGACGTTGTGCTGACGAGCGAAATATCGCGCTTGTGCTTTTGCTTGGCACGCGCTCGGCCAACAATCGCAGGCACCACGCGCGCGATAGATTGAGTCCGTCGAGATGTACGAGTTGGCCGTCGAGGCGCGAACCGACCTTGGCAGGTTGCTGCCAAGACGCGATATCCGTTGGTGCAAAGCGCTTCCACCAATCGGCGAACTGCGCGGGCTGCGCCTCGCTCATCAACAGCGCCTCGCACAGCCCTGGCGAGAGAAAGTCGCTGCCGCTCGGCTCGTATTGCGTAGGGTATTTGGTGTCGGTACCCAACCACTTGGTGGCGGCGCGCATCAGCGCATTGGCTGTGACGCGATCGTTCGCAGCCCTTGCCGCACGCAGGCTCAGCACCATTGCAAAGGCGCTGTTGGCGTGTGTGCCCGCGCGTTGCGGATAGTGCGACACGCTCAGGAAGTTGCGCCACTCACTCAGAAAGTGGCGCGCCAGCGGTTCGATGCGTTCGCCTGCACGCCTTAGTGTTGGGATGTCGCTCGCGAGCAGCGTCTGCCACAGCGCGAGCAGCCACGCCCAACCATACGGTCGTTCAAAGCCATTGAAGCGTTGGCAGTAGGCAAGCTCTTTGGCGATGTTGGCCACGGTGAAGCGCTTCCTGAAATGCGCTTCAATCGCAGCGCGCTCAGCGAGCGTTGGATGAAAGTGCAGCAAACGCGCGAGTGACCAGTGCATGTGTACGCTCGAATGCCAATCGTAGCTGCCCCAAAAAACGGGATGCACCGCGTCAGGACGCGGTCGGTCTTGTGCGTCCATGGTGAGGTGCTGCATTGCATACGGGTACGGCGTTTGCAGCACTTGCATTGCGCAAGTGGCGTAAGCGGTCGCCGTAGCGGCGCTGAGCGATGGCATGATCGGGTGGCGCCGGCGGCCTATCGTTCTAGTTCAACCAACTCGTACCACGTCATCATCGAGCCACCGACACCACCTTGCACCATTACGGCATCGCGGTCGTCGGTTACCCACACATCGTAGGGTGGGTGTTGTGTCGAGAAGCCGCTGTCGCCCACATCAAGGTAGCGGAAGTGCTTGGTCTTGAAGGTGCCCGCTTTGACCGTGACGGTTTCCTCGCCAACGTACTCGGCGTCAATCTTGACGGGCGCGGCCATGGGTGGGGTGGCGCCGCGCAGGTCAGGCGAAGGCAAGTACATATTCAGCGTGCGGCGCTTGGTGGTGGACCAATCCATGCCGCCGAGCAGAAATGCATCCGCCACCACGGGATGTGTTCCGAAGCCATCGATGGGCTGTGCGAGCGGCACGCGCTGCGAAAGCCGCCCGATGGAAGGGCCGTAGGATTCGCACTCAATGAGGTCGGGCGAGAAGCGGAACCAGCCTGAGCCGTTGAATTCATCGCCAACAACGATGCGCACGCTGCAGTCCATCGGCAGACGATGTTCATTCAGGGCATACACAACATCACGCATCACCGTTGGCAGAGGTTCTTCAATCTCGCAAAAGGCGCGTAGCACGATCTTGCCGTCGGTGTGATGCGTAAACGTGAAGCGCTCGTCGCCGCGTACTTGATTCAATCGCTCGGGCTTCTTAGAGGTGTAGACGAGACGTCCTCGAACAGTGCGGTGCTTCATGGTGACTCCTAAAATCGTCGTTATTGCGAAGGTTTAGAGCTTGCCGCGTCGTAAGTCGATCAATCGGCCAAGCACGGCAGGGCCGTCCGCGCGCAGACCGTTATGCTCGTATTCGTTGGTGTGCCAGAGCGTCATGCTTGGCACCTGGGCTGATGTTTCCTCGGCGAACTCGCGCGGCACATACATGTCGTCGTAGTACACGGCGGCAACCACGGGTACCTTGTTGTGCGCGAGCACGGCAGGGTCGTAGAGCATCGGCCACGCATTTGTGGTGGCGAGGATGTTGGCTGCTTCCTTGAGCGGCGCAAGTTGCGCATAGCAATCAAACATCCAGGGGTAGATCATTTCGCCGGTGAACAGCACGTGGTCCTCGCTGTCGAGCGCAAACGCGGGATGCTCGGCGAGTAAACGCTCAGCAGACCAGTTGCTCGCCGCACGTTGGGTATAGCAAGCCTCGTGTAGCAGCGAGAAGATGGGGTTGGTATCGAAGTGCTGCATTTGCTCGAGTTGCACCAAAAATGCCCAACTCAATGCACGCTGACCACGTATATCCTCCCATGCGTCCTCGATAAGGTAGTGCAGCGCCTCAAAGCCATCGCTCATGCCGAGCTGCAGCCCTAGCTGCAAAAATCGTCGCGGTGTGAGCGTGCCACCGGAGGGCAATGTCACGCGATGGTGCTGCAGGTGCGACACGAGTTCACGCACGCGTTGCACATCGTCGGGGTAGCGCGCGTAGTAGCGGGCGTTTTTGGCCATCACGCGCGGATAGGTGGCGCGATAGACGTCATCTGTGGGGCGTGTGACCGAGGGGATGCCACCGGTGATGAAGGCTTCATTGAGCCCTTCCGGCGCGGCAGAGAGGTAGCGCATCGCGCAAAAGCCGCCATAACTTTGGCCGAGGATGCTCCATTTGGCGTCGCCGATTAGTGCACGGCGAATAGCCTCGGCGTCGCGCACGATGTTGTCGGCGCGAAAGTGCATGAGGTAATTCGCTTGTGCATCCGGCGCACCTTCCGCGAGGAGCGATGCGGTGGTGACGGGCGTTGAGCGCCCTGTACCGCGCTGATCGAGCAACAGCACGCGGTAATCCTGCAGCGCGCGCTTGATCCAGCCGGTGTTGCCCATGGGGCGCGGTGCACCAAAGCCCGGGCCGCCTTGGAAAAACACCAAATACGATAGTGCCGTGTTTGCTTGATCGGGGGTTGTCAGTTCGCGGGCATACACGCGAATGTTGCGTCCCGGGGTCTGATAATCGAGCGGGAGCGTAAACCAGTGGTCGCGCAACAAGAGTCCAGGAATCGCGCGCCAAGTGTCAGGGACGGTGTGATGAGATGCCACGATGCTGTTGGGTATTGCGCACGGGGCGCAGCGTTACAAAGCATCGATTGTAGGGCATCGCGGCGCAAACCGCGGGTAAATGCCGAGTGTGCTGTGGGATTCGCTCAGCGGCGCACGTTGGTATCGAGCAGCACCGACGCAATGTGCTCGTCTGTCCGCGCGGTTTCTTCGTCGAGCACGCGCGTAAGCTGCAGGCTCAGCGGGTCGTCGAGCCGGAGACCGCTCTCACCCAGTGCGCCCATTAAGGAAGATGCGATGCCCTCAATCGCTGCGCGGCGATGACAGAGTGCGCTCACGAGTTCGCGGCGCTGTGCGTTGGGGTTGGCGTCAACTGAGGAGGACAACGTAGCGTTCATGTGGGGTACAGTGCGGCGAGCTTGCGATGGAAGAAGAGCGCAGAATAGGCTCCGCCGCGCACCGCAAATCGTGAGAAAAGCGGCACGAATGAGGCGCAACTCGCGTGATTGAGCACGTCGTCCTTGGTTAAGACGGCCCCGCAGCTGGGCGCGACGTAGGCGTAACGGATGGTGCATCAACAACTGCTGATAGGGCCGAGTCAACAACATGAACAA
>JAJTHU010000051.1 GCA_021300055.1 Nitrosomonadaceae bacterium
TCATTTTTTTACTGTTTACCGTGAAAAATTACTTGTTCAATCTCGAAAGATTCTTTTCGTTTTTAATAAGGTCTTCGATTAACTTATTCATCCGATCTCTTAACTCGTTTGAATGACCTTTTGCGTTCCACCAGTGATTCCTTTCATCCATCCAAAAACTAGGTTTTAGATAGTTGCACATCATTGATGTTTTTGATGTAGTGTTTGCCATGCTATAAAATTTCGGCATAAGGTTTACCAGTATCTTTGCCTTTGTTCACGCGAATATTCACCCATCCAGTACCGCCATTGGTCAGCGATTCTTGCAATAGGTCTAGGTCTTTTTGTTGCAATCCTATTTCTACCTGTTCGGGATACTTGCCCGGCTTTGAACGTCCTACGAATTTTTTGTCTCTCATTGTAATGTGGATAAAATTGAAAGTTTTTCTTTTACAGCCGATGCAATGGCAAGATTCACCAAGTCCATATCTTCCTCAACTTTGGCGGCCTCAATTTTAATTCTTGCCATCTTGTGTTTCTCCGAAATCATTCGCGGATCGTAAGCGCAAAAGTTCCAAGCATCCAAGGAAGTGAACAGCAGCAACGAAACGCACTGCCAATAGTATTCTGGGTACATTCTTTTTAAATCGTGGTGGTCGGTGAGCATTAAATAGCCGATTTGATTTTCGCTTTGGAAGGGGCATTTAATTTCTAGCCCCTCCTTAACCTCAATAATAAATCTATCAGGGCTTCCTCCAGCATGTTCGCCCCACGTCTGAAAGCCTATTTCCTCGCACGTATAGCCCGTTATTTTTTCGAAGTACTCTACGGCCTCCGGTTCCATTTCCTTGCCGTAAACCAAAGGATAAGCGTAAGCAGCTTGTTTTGGTCTGCCAGTCAAAACCTCCGCCACCTTTTGGGTAATGTAACCCATGCCCCTATCGCTCATTTTGGAAGGATCTGGCACTTGTGTTGTGGCTGATCCCTTGCCCGATTTCGGTCTGGCTTTTAGCTCATCCGGTGTCATTGGTCTTTTACCAAACTCCATGATCTTCCAAATCTCGGAGCTGGTAAATCTGCCCGCGCGTATCTGCTCCCATTTTTCAGAACCTTGCTCTAAGTTTCTGGGTGAGTAATTACCCTCTACTAATTCGTCTAACCAGCTCATTACTTTTGTTTTTGAAGTTCAAACAAAACCTTTCTTAGCTCTCCGGTTGCCTTTACGTATCCCTTTGCGGTTGCTTGTTGCTTCCAGTTATCGGGATGGTATTTGGAAAGCGTTGAATCGATTTGAATTACTTGGTTGTAAATGCTCATGTAATCCTTGTGTAACTTATCCATATCATCAGGTTGCCTTCCGTCCGTGTCAACATCTGCAGTTGACAATCCGAGGCCTCCAATAATCGTGTAACGCTGCAAATAACTGATTGCGCTACCCCTCGCCTGAATGGTGTTTTTGCTTCCGCTTGTGTCCGGTGCCGCGCTCATAGTAGTCCTTTCGGTATGTCCGTCAACATGAGAAACCAGAAAGGTAACTTTCAATTCTTTGTCGCTATCCTGAATCTCCCAACGGTAACTCAATCCGGCCTCCTTTAATGGGTTGGCTATCTGCCTGGTAATTTCGGATAGTGGCGTGTACTTGTAGTTGTGACCATCTTTGATTTTCCGAAGCTCGGGGCTTTTACTTTGGAATAAAGCAAACGCCTCAAAGAATTTTTTTCGCGCCTGATTTGCCTCCCAACGCTCTTGTAAGTCCATGAGCTTTCCAAGGCTTTCAACATCTAAGCCTTTTTCAATAGCCTGACTTATTAAGGCCTGTGGGGATGATTCCTGTACTGTTAGTGTTTCCATGTTTATTTAGTTTGTTCTAGTTTTTCGATCTGTTGTTTTAGCCAGTCTATGCGGGGTTGTTTAGCTCCCTCGACCCAGTAATATCTATAATCTGAGTCGGGGTCTAATTCATCGCTAAGGTATTTGTTCAATACATCGACCTCTGAAATGGTAATTTTTCTGTGTCTTAACAAGACCCCAATTAAACCACAAAGACCATATTCCATGTAGCAGATATTTTTAAGCATCACTTCGAGTAGTTCTTTTGTGGTTCTCATAATTGTTTACGTTTAATATCCATTGCATCCCGTAACCGATAAGCCCACAAGTCCAACGACTCGTATTTTGTCGGCACCTTGCCATTGATAGCCATGCGCACAACGTCTAATAATTCACCTAGTTCGCCTGAATCGTAACGGTCGAGCGATTGAACCGCGAAAGGGTTGGGTTCTTTCTGCTCGATTTCTTCCATGCGTTCGGCTTTTGCGAGCGCGTCAATGGCGGCTTGTTTAGCGTATCCCAAAATAATATCTTCGTATATGGTGCCAGAAACTTCCGCGGCAACATGTTTACCGTATTTTGATTTTAACCATTCTTTAAAATTTTCCTGTTCCTGTGTCATGGTTTTTAATTTTGTATTAAAGTCCGTAGTAGTGTTCGTAAACCTCATCAATCAATTCATCCAACGAATCGGAAGATTTCATTTCGCCATCATTGACAGCGACAAATTCCATAGTCCCAGCGTATGGGTGCGCAGTTGGTTTTAAATTGATTTGCCAGCCGTGAAAGTCCATTGTTGGTATTGTTTCTTTCCGTTCAACCTCTTCCATGCGTTCGGCTTTTTTTAGTGCGTCTATCGCGGCTTGTTTTTCGAGTGATTCAACAAATTCGATTATGTCGGAACCCATCGCTATGCTGAACATTTTTTCTATTTGCGCTTGCGTCATATTTTTTAGTTTAATCGTGAAATTCCCATTGACCTTTGAAATGCCATTGTAAATCGTCAGCCGCGCAGCCGTCCATTTTAGTCACGTACTTAACGCCCTGACTCATGTAATAAA
>JAJTHU010000020.1 GCA_021300055.1 Nitrosomonadaceae bacterium
CGATCAGGCGATCGCACAATCGCAGCAAGCTTTGCTGGAACAAGTCGCAATTGCTAACCGCGCGATCTACGACGCGGCGCAGCGCGACCCACAATGTGCGGGAATGGGGACGACCTTAGTCGCGTGCCTCTTCTACGACAACTTTTTGACCGTCGGTCATATTGGCGATTCACGGTTGTACCGATTGCGGCAAGATGCGCTCGAGCAGGTAACGCGCGACCACTCCTTGTTGCAAGAGCAGATTGATTCAGGATTGATTACCAAGGAAGACGCGCGCCAGTCGCACAACAAGAATCTGGTGACTCGCGCCGTGGGGATCGACCCGGATGTGGAAACGGAGATTCACACGTATGACGTGGAAGAGGGCGACATTTACTTGTTGTGCTCGGACGGTCTGAACGACATGATCGAGGACGAAGAAATTCAGATGACCTTGATCGCGTTGCGTTCCAATCTGGAACTGACGGCGCAGCAGCTCGTGCAAGCCGCAAATGATGCAGGTGGACGCGATAATGTGTCCGTGATGCTGGTACAGGTGTTGAAGTCATTCCCGGTTGAACGGGGATTCTGGGCAAAGCTTAAGTCAATGTTTTCCTAAGTGAATCGCTTCGGCGGAATGAATCAGCACAACGAATTTTTCTAGGGTTACGACCATGGCCAAACTGATATTGAGTGTTGACGGAACAGTGCTGCGAGAGATCTCGCTGACCAAGGAGCGAACCACCGTGGGGCGCAAGCCGCATAACGACATCCAAGTAGACAACTTGGCGGTCTCGGGTGAGCACGCAGCAATCATCACCATCCTCAACGACTCGTTCATCGAAGACCTCAACTCGACCAACGGCACCCTCGTTAACGGCAAGCCGATCAAGAAGCATTTCCTGCAGAACAACGACGTCATCGAGGTCGGGAAGCACAAGCTCAAGTATTTCAACGACACGCCCGTCCAGACTGCAGCGGCCGATTTCGAACGCACCATGATTATCCGCAAGCCCGCTCCCGCAGCGGTTGCGCCCACGCCCCCACCGCCCTCGCCAGCGGGTGATTCCGTTTCGTCCGACACGCTTACAAGCCTGCGCCCGCTCGCACCGTCTGCGCCAACCGCGCCGACTGCGCCAGCATCGGCAGCACCAGCCGCGCCGGCACCGGGTGCTGTTCGCGAGGCGGCAATTCAGGTGCTCTCAGGGGCAGCTGCTGGGCGCACGCTGGATCTGACCAAGAATCTGACAACTATCGGTAAGCCCGGCGTGCAGGTTGCAGTAATCACACGTCGTCCGAGTGGCTTCTTTATTACCCACGTCGAGGGGACCTCGTTCCCAACGATCAATGGTGTTGCGCTTGGCGCCCAAGCCCAGCAACTCAATGACCATGACCTCATTGAGATCGCTGGGGTGAAGATGGAGTTTTTCTTTAAGCCTTAGTCGGTTGACTGCGTCTGCGGCAAGGAGGTGGGCGCTGGTGTCGGTCTGAGCCGGTAGCTGCCGTTGGCGATCCCGCGATCAGGGTGAAGCAATAGAGTAGGGCACACGTCAAAAAGAACATCGCGCATAATCGGATGGTCTGGGACGATGGGTTGGTTCCCAGAAGCGCAGTGCACGAGGCCTGGTGCGGAGGAATAGTTGATGCGCGTAAGAGTCTTGGGTGCCAGTGGAGGCATTGGTGGCGATTTGCGGACCACCGCGCTGGCCGTGGACGACGATATCCTTATCGACGCGGGCACTGGCGTTGGCGATCTGACGCTCGAGGAGTTGGTGAAGATCGACCACATCTTCGTCACTCATTCGCACCTCGACCACATCACCAGCATCCCGTTTCTTGTCGATACGGTGATCGGCCTGCGCACTAAGCCGGTCGTGGTTCACTCCACGGCAGAAATCCTGCAGATCCTGAAGGACCACATCTTCAATTGGAAGATTTGGCCCGACTTCTCGAAAATTCCGACGCCAGAAACCGCGTTTATGGTTTTTCGTGAACTGCGCGTCGGGCAACCGGTTGACATTGGTGGGCGCAAGTTCACTGCCATTCCGGCGAATCACGTCGTGCCCGCCGTGGGTTACCTACTCGATAGCGGCGAATCCCGCCTTATTTTCAGCGGCGACACGACCGTGAACGACGCGCTCTGGGCGACAGCGAACGCAACCCCAAGCCTCAAGTACATCATTATCGAAACGGCGTTCCCCGACAAGGAGCGCGATATCGCTATTGCATCCAAGCACCTCTGCCCGAGCATGCTCGCGGAAGAGCTGGCCAAGCTGAACAAGCCCGTCGAAATCCTAGTCACCCACTTGAAGCCGGGTGAGGTTTTTCTGACCATGAGCGAAATCGGTCTTCAGGCAGGGAAATGGCGACCTAGGCTGTTGGAACAAGGCATGATTTTGACGATTTGAAACTTGGCGCCGCGACCCACACAACTCAGGTTGATAAACTTACTAGCGGGATGGATTCACAAGCATTCCAGCTTCTTCACTGCACGACACCGTAACAGGAACGCACCATGAGCGCAGTACTTGAACCGAAAGCAGGCAACACCACAGGAGGTGGTCAGGCGGACATGTCCGCGAAGCTGGCTTTCTCCAAGAAACTGCAGGCGGTGACCAACCGGATTCACTCGACGACCAACATCGACGAGATCATGCTCGACGTGACGCGCGACATCTGCCAGTTGTTCGATGCAGATCGCCTTACGATTTACACGCTGTCTGAAGACGGCTCGGCAATCGTCTCCAAAGTGAAGTCAGGCCTCAATACGTTTAAGGACATCAAGCTCCCACTTTCAGAGAGCTCGATCGCGGGCTGCTGCGCACTGAACAAACGTTTCATGAACATCAAAGATGTTTATGATGACTCGGAACTCAAGACCTTCTCGCCCAACCTTTCGTTCCTCAAGGCGGTTGATCAGCGCACGGGTTACCGCACCAAGCAAATGATGGTGGCGCCGATTCTCGGTATGGACAGCAACGGCGCAGTTGGAGAGTTGGCTGGTGTGATCCAGGTGATTAACCACTTGCCGGGCACGCCGTTCCCGCAGCTGACCGAAGAAGGTTTGGTTGAGTTGGCCAAAACGCTTGCGATCGCATTTAAGGTGCGCCAAGCGGTACCAGCACAGATTAAGTCGAAGTTCGAGTTCCTCGTCGTCGACAACATCATTTCCGAAGGTGAGTTGGAGCTAGCCACGCGCACGGCGCGTCGCAAGAACAAAAACGTTGAAGACATCCTCGTTGATGAGTTTCAGGTCAAGGTGCCTGCATTGGGCGCGGCGCTGGCGAAGTACTTTGGTGTCGAATACGAGCCGCACAAGCCTGAGCGCGTCAAGCCTGTGGACTTGCTCAAGAACCTCAAGCGCGAGTACTGTGAGCAAGCGAACTGGATCCCGGTAGATGACACCAAGGCAGGTATCGTGGTGATGACGCCTGATCCCGAGCACGTCAAGAGTTCGCGGATTGTCGAGAACATCTTCCCCAAAAACAAGATCGTTTTTAGGGTCTGCACCAGCCGCGATTTCACTGCGACGCTCGGTCAGCTTTTTGGCGGCAATGATGGCGTCAGCACCGAAGACATCGGCGATATCTTGGGCAGCTTGGATGATGATCCGGAGTTGCAAGAAGCTGGCGCTGACGATCTCTCTGCCGCGGCAGACAACGAACTCGTGAAGCTCGTCAACAAGATCATCATCGATGCCTACAACCAAGGTGCATCCGATATTCATATCGAACCGCTGCCGGGTAAAGGCAAGACAGGCGTACGTTTCCGCAAAGACGGCTCGCTCGCGCCCTACATTGAAATTCCATCAAGCTATCGGAATGCGCTCGCGGCGCGTCTGAAGATCATGTGCGATCTCGATATCTCTGAGAAGCGTAAGCCTCAGGATGGAAAGATCAAGTTCAAGAAATTCGGTCCGCTCGATATCGAACTGCGCGTCGCAACGATCCCAACGACCGGCGGTGTTGAAGACATCGTAATGCGTATTTTGGCGGCCGGTGAACCGATCCCGCTCGACAAGCTCGGCCTCACCAGCAAAAACAAAAATGCGCTGGTGCCGGCGATTTCCAAGCCGTATGGTTTGTTCTTCGTCTGCGGTCCAACAGGTTCTGGTAAGACCACGACGCTACACTCGGTGCTCGGTAGCTTGAACACGCCTGACACGAAGATCTGGACCGCCGAAGACCCTGTTGAAATTACGCAAAAGGGTTTGCGCCAAGTACAGGTCAACAAAAAGGTGATCGACTTCCCCGCGGTGATGAAGGCGTTCTTGCGTGCTGACCCAGACATCATCATGGTTGGTGAGATGCGCGATGCTGAAACCACGCACATCGGTATTGAAGCCTCGCTGACTGGTCACTTGGTGTTTGCCACGCTGCACACGAACTCCGCGCCTGAGGCGGTGATCCGCTTGCTCGACATGGGCATGGACCCGTTTAACTTC
>JAJTHU010000089.1 GCA_021300055.1 Nitrosomonadaceae bacterium
GTACTGTCATTATATACAGTCCCACGTTGATGGGTGGGGCACTCAGCACAAACCAGAAAGAACGGGCGCTCCGGAGCGCCGTTCGCTTGACCCCACCCTGGCTGACGCCTAGGGTGGGGAATGCGCTCACATTTGTTCAAGAACCAGAATGACGCCGGTAAAGCTGCGGTCAAACTCGGCGCTATCGACGACGCGACGCCCCTGAGCCGGATCGTTCAAGTACGCTTTGCCGTCGCGGAAGCCCTCAAGCACAACAAAGTGGTTGAAGTTCCAAAACACGATGGCAGGCAGTTGCAGCGACGCCAAATCGTCTGGCTCTTTGCGATAGCCCTTGGCGAGCAACCCTTCGGCTCGCGCGGCGCGCAGCAAGTTACTCGCTTTGGTTCCGTCGCGCGTAACGCCACATTCAACCCGTAGGCGTTCGAGCGGTACGTACCGGCCATGGTAGGCCAAGATCATGGCCAGCGACGCTGCGCCGCACTCGACTGTTTCGAGTTGCAGGATCGTCGGCGTACGATTGATTCTAGTGTTGGCGAGGCGCGGTGGTGCCTCGTTTGCGGTAGCCGCTACCGTCACATCGCATCCACAATCCAAAGCACGTAGGCGAGCATCACGATCACCAACGCGGGCAGCCAGCACTTTATCCAAGCCCGATAGGACGCGAGCACTAAACGCTCATCGAGCTGGTCTGGCGAGGACAAGCGTTCAAGCGCGGTCTTTCGGAAAAGCTGATTACGTTCGTTGATCATGATCGGCGACGTTCAAGCCCAGCGTTACACATCAGCCCGAAAGCTTGCGCAGTAATCGATCAAAGCGCGCGCCTGCGACGTGGAAAGTGTCGAGCAACGTTTCGTTGAGCTCGTCTTTGGCGTTGGGGTCAGCAATCGCCTCGCCGTAGCCCATGCGCATCGTGGTGTTGCGCATGCGGTCAGCCAAGAAGATACACAATGCTAGATAGAAGCGCGACGCAAACAAGGGGTCTGACGCTAACTTCTCGCGGATCTTGGTATCGGGGATACGCAATAGCGTGGAGTCCATACCGACATCGACCGAAACGGTGGTCGGCGCGGGGTCCACCAAGGACATCTCACCGACGATCTCGCCGCTCTCGAGTGACGCGATGGTGGCAGCCGATGCCGTGCGAATGACCAACTGCCCTTCGAGCAAGAAATAGACATGGTCAACGCGCGAGTTGTGCGGGATCAGCACCTTGCCTGCCTTGACGTGCAAGCGCTCCCCTGCAGAAGCGAGCCAGTCCACATCGGTGTCACTCAACTGACCAAAAATAAAGAGTACTTTGCGCATAGCTTGATTATCGTTATTCGCCCGCCAAACTCCCGATGGAATGCTGCGCTCACCGAGCCAAGCGATTTGCTCAGTAGACCAAAGCAGGATAGAGGAAATCGCTGACAGGTTAAAGAGACTGAAGCATTTTCAAGTGCTTAGCGTGCACTATTCAAGGGAAATGTAGTCCAGCGCGATAAACTACCGCCTATCGTCTGGCAGTCACCCCGCCCTGCGCCCTCACGATCCACGCCCAACGCTTTCCGAGCTAACTTCCGATGACAAAACTCGCCCATGGAACGCCACGCACGGGTGGCCAAATCCTCGTTGATCAACTGCGTATTCAGGGCACCGACATGGTCTTTTGTGTGCCCGGTGAGAGCTATCTGCCGGTCCTCGATGCATTGCACGCAGAGCGCGAAGCCATCAAGCTGATTACCTGCCGTCACGAAAGCGGTGCCGCCAACATGGCAGAAGCCTATGGCAAGTTGACCGGCAAGCCCGGCATCTGCATGGTCACACGTGGCCCTGGTGCCACTAACGCCTCGATAGGCGTGCACACCGCGTTTCAGGATTCCACGCCGATGATTCTGTTCATCGGACAGGTGGGCAGTGACTTCGTCGAGCGCGAAGCCTTCCAAGAGATCGACTACCGCCGCATGTTTGGCGAAATGGCCAAGTGGGTTGCACAGATTGATCGTGCAGACCGGGTGGCAGAGTTTGTCGCGCGTGCATACCAAGTGGCGATGAGCGGGCGCAAGGGCCCGGTGGTGCTCGCCCTGCCCGAAGATATGCTTTCTGCCTCCGCTGTCGTTGAGGACGCGCGCGCCGCACAGGCTATACGCATCGCACCGGCTGCAGCCGACCTCGCACGTTTACGCGAGTTATTGTCGAAGGCAGAACGGCCGATCGTGATCGCCGGCGGCTCAGGTTGGACGACGACCGCCTGTGCAGACTTGCAGCAGTTTGCACAGACGCAAGATGTACCTGTGACTTGCGCATTCCGTTTCCAAGATGTCTTCAACAACGCGCACGGCCATTACGCCGGTGACGTGGGTATTGGCATCAACCCTAAACTCGCCGCGCGTATCCGTGGGAGCGATTTGGTCATTGCCATCGGCCCAAGGCTAGGCGAAATGACCACAAGCGGCTACGAGCTGCTGCACGCGCCGGTACCGCAACAGCGCTTGGTGCACGTTCACAGTGGCGCAGGTGAATTGGGGCGCGTCTACCAAGCGGACCTGATGATCAACGCGACCATGCCTGAGTTTGCGGGCACGCTGGCTGCATTCCCCAAGTTGACGCCAGCTAGCGCCGTCCAACATGTCAGCGCCGCTCGAGCAGATTACGCGGCGTGGCAAGCTGAAGTGAACATCCCGGGCAATGTGCAGATGTGGCGCGTCATGCAACACCTCAACAACTTGCTACCGGCCGACGCCATCGTGACCAATGGCGCGGGGAACTACGCAACCTGGGTACACCGGTACTACCGCTTCCGCCACTTCAAGTCGCAGCTCGCGCCGACATCCGGCGCGATGGGCTACGGTGTGCCCGCCGCGATCGGCGCGAAGGCACTCTACCCCACACGCACCGTGGTTGCCTTCGCCGGTGACGGTTGCTTCCTGATGACGGGGCAAGAACTCGCCACCGCGGTGCAGTACGGGCTCAATGTCGTATTCATCGTCGTGAACAACAACATGTACGGCACCATTCGTATGCACCAGGAGCGGCACTTCCCTGGCAACGTGCACGGCACGGCGCTGGTGAATCCAGACTTCGCAGCCTACGCACGTGCATTCGGTGCGCACGGGGAAACCGTGACGCACACTGATGAATTTCCAGAAGCGCTCGCCCGCGCCATGCAGGCGGGTAAACCGGCGCTGATTGAAATTCGGATTGACCCGGAGGCGATTACGCCGACGGCGACACTGGCGTCGATTCGTGCCGCGAGCGGTGCCACGGCTGGATCTAAGCAGTAGCCAAGATCAAAACCCCATTACTGGCGCGGCTTTTCAGGCATTTTGCCTGAAACACCCCGTCAATAGCAGAGTTTGCGGATCAGCATGAGCCGCTGATCCGGCGCGGCTTACTCGAACGGGTGGTGCAGAACGATGGTTTCGTTGCGGTCTGGGCCTGTCGAGACAAGCGCCACACGCGTACCGACGAGTTCTTCGAGGCGGCGCAAATACTTTTGCGCGTTCACCGGTAGCGCGGCGAAATCCTGAATGCCGAGCGTGCTGTCTTGCCAACCCGGATGGGTCTCGTAAATCGGCTCGCAGCGGGCAATCGAATCCGCACCATACGGCAGGATGTCGAGCACCTTGCCATCCAACTTGTAGCCGGTACAAACCTTCAGCTCCGACAACCCATCGAGCACATCGAGCTTGGTGATGCAAAGTCCAGATAGGCCGTTGATCTGCGCGGCGCGCTTTAGGGCCGCTGCATCAAACCATCCACAACGACGTGGACGGCCGGTGACCGAGCCGTACTCATGGCCACGGTCACGCAAGCGTTGCCCCACATCATTCTCTAGCTCGGTCGGGAATGGGCCCGAACCCACGCGCGTTGCGTAAGCCTTGGTGATGCCCAATACGTAATGCAATGCATTAGGCCCCACACCTGCGCCAGCAGACGCTTGACCCGCGAGGCAGTTAGACGACGTCACAAACGGGTAGGTGCCGTGATCCACATCGAGCAGCGCCGCTTGTGCGCCTTCGAACAACAATGCCTTGCCGTCAGCCATGAGTCGGTTGAGTTCAGCGGACACGTCGGCCATCATCGGCGCCAAACGCTCAGCCATCTTCAATGCGGGTTCGTAGACTGATTCGACGGACACGGGCGCCGCGCCAAGGTACTTGGTGAGCACAAAGTTGTGATAGTCGAGCACTTCCGTGAGCTTGGACTTGAAGCGCTCTGGGAACATGAGGTCGTGCAAACGAATCGCGCGACGCGCGACTTTATCTTCATAGCAAGGACCGATGCCGCGTCCCGTGGTGCCGATCTTGGCATCCCCCTTACTCGCCTCGCGTGCTTGATCAAGCGCCACGTGGTACGGCAGGATGAGCGGACATCCTTCGGAGATACGCAGGCGCTCGGCGACTTGTAGTCCCGCCGCAGTGAGTTCGTCGATCTCGCGCAGCAAGGCCTCGGGCGAGAGCACCACACCGTTACCGATGTAGCAGGTCACGTGGCCGTGCAGCATGCCCGATGGGAGCAAGCGCAAGATAGTTTTCTTGCCGTTGACCACCAAGGTATGACCAGCGTTGTGTCCGCCTTGAAAGCGAACTACGCCCGCAACGCGCTCGGTCAGCCAGTCGACAATCTTGCCCTTACCTTCGTCGCCCCACTGGGTGCCGATAACAACTACGTTCTTTGCCATGCTATTTCCTTGTGACCACTTGCCAGCGGCCGTCGATGAGTTCAAGTTGGGAGAGCGCGTCAGCAGTCTCGCCCGGAAGTTGGTTGATCACGCTTACACCGCTGGCGCGCAGCGCAGCCACCGCTTCTGCGAGTGCTGGATCGGCTGATCGCGGCGCCATCACGGGCGCTGGCTCGGCTGCGTCCTCGATCAAGGCGAGGAGCGCTTTCAAGTCCATTGAAAAGCCGGTGGCAGGACGCGCACGACCAAACGCGCGACCGATGTCGTCATAGCGACCACCGCGACCAACTGCCTCGGCCGCGCCGCGCGCAAACACTGCGAACACGATACCGCTTTCGTAGTTGAAACCGCCGAGTTCGCCCAGATCAATCGATACCGCAACGCCTGATGCCGAAAAGTGCGTAGCGACCTGGCGCAACTGTTCAAGCGCCGCTTGGATAGCAGGCAGCGCGGGCAACTGCTGCTCCGCCAGCGCTAACACCTTAGCCGGATCAGTGCCGTACAAACTGGGGAGTGCGACCAGTGCGTTTGCGTAGGCGCGTTGCGCGGCCGGCACTTCTGCCAGTGCAGCCTCAAGTGCCACGCGATCTTTAGCAACCACGGCCGCGAACAGCGCCTCGCGCCGGGCCATCAACGCATCAGTTGGCAGCGCGCCATCAAGAGCGTCCACCAATGCACGAAACACGCTTGGATGGCCGACGTCGAGACGCAAGGCTGGCACGCCGATAGCTGCAAGCGTATCGAGCAACAGTTGCTGCACTTCAATATCCGCTTCGAGCGACCCCGCGCCATACAACTCGGCACCGACCTGGAACGGCTGACGCGATTTACCCAAACCCGCAGGGCGCGTATGCAACACGCTTCCCGCGTAGCACAGCCGCGCAACACCGCTGCGGTTCAGCACGTGGGCATCGATACGCGCCACTTGCGGTGTGGTATCCGCGCGCACCCCGAGCAACCGACCCGACAACTGATCGACGAGCTTAAAGGTCGCAAGGTCCATATCCTTGCCGACGCCGGACAGCAACGACTCCACGTATTCGATGAGCGGTGGCACGACCAACTCGTAACCACGGCTTGCGAAAGTGTCGATTGCAATGCGCCGCGCGCGCTCAAGCTTGCGCGCGTCAGCTGGCAGCACATCTTCGAGATTTTCGGGTAACGCCCAGGTGGTCATGATGAGAAAAAATGAACCAGCAATAGCAAAAGAAGTCCGCCGATGAATGCCAACAAACCCAGAAAGCGCAACTGACCATCGGTCAGCGCCATGGCCTGCTGCATGGTTTCTCGCCAAAGGCGCGGCGCCAACAAAGGCAGCACGCCTTCGAAGATCAACAGCAGCGCAAGGCCAACAAGCAGCAGATCTCCCCAGCTCATCAGGTCCTTGAAGCAGTCAGGTAAGCGTACGAATCAAGAAAACAGGCAACAAAAAACGGCGCGCCCCGATGGGAGACGCGCCGTTGTCGAATTATACGCAGGTTTTGGAGGTGTCGCTGGCTAGCGGCCGCCACGATTTGGATTGCGCAGGTACTTGAAGAACTCTGAGTTTGGCTCAAGCACCAGCACGTCGGAGCGGTTGCGGAAGCTCTCTCGATAGGCTTCCATGCTTCGATAGAACGAGTAGAACTCAGCATTGCGCCCGAAGGCTTGTGCGTAGATGCGCGCTGCCTGGGCGTCGCCCTCACCTTTGGTCTTCTGCGCTTCGCGATATGCTTCAGCGAGGATGATAGTCCGCTGGCGTTCAGCGTCGGCCTTGATCTTGTCCGCTTCACCGGCGCCCGTTGCGCGCAGCTCGTTGGCAACGCGCTTGCGCTCAGACTCCATGCGCTTGTACACGTCTGCAGAGATCTCTTGCACGAGGTCGACACGCTTCAAGCGAACATCGAGCACTTCGATGCCGATATTGCGGGCATCTTTGTCTGCCTTGGTGCGCAGGCTTTCCATGATCTTGTCGCGCTCACCCGAAATAACTTCCGCGAGCGTGCGGCGGCTGAATTCGCTACGCATGTCGTCGTTGATGGTTTGTGACAAGCGAATCTCGGCACGTCCGATGTCACCGGTGGTCGCTTCAAAGAACTGCTTGAAGTCGATGATGCGGTACTTGACGAACGAGTCGACAAGCACGTTGTTCTTTTCGCTGGTCTGCACGCGTTCCGCATCACGACTATCCAATGTTTGGATGCGCTTATCGTACGTACGCAGCTGGTCGATCATGGGCACTTTGAAGTACAAACCCGGATCGGTATGCAGCGCAATGACTTCACCAAAGCGGAAGCGAATCGTTGCTTGACGTTGATCGACTGTAAACACTGACGCAAGGATCGCCAAAATGATGGCGATCACCGCAATCACGACGAGGGGCATTTGCTGTTTCATGTTGCGTGCCTCCTAGGCTTAGCGGTTATCGCGCGAGCGCAGATCGCGTCGCACACCAGGTTGAGGATCAACGACCGTCGGCGGCGGTGTATCTGCCACGCTTGTGCGCGGCGTCTCCAACGAAGTTGGCGTCGGATTGCTGAGTTGCATCAGGCGGTCGAGTGGGAGATACAGCAGGTTTTGGCCACCTTTTTGATCGACCATGACTTTGCTCGTGTTCTGCATGATTTGCTGCATCGTTTCCAGATAAATGCGCTCGCGGGTCACGGCCGGCGCCTTCTCGTACTCCGCGACGACGGCACTAAAGCGTGACGCATCACCCTTCGCGTTCGCAACCACACGCTCCTTGTGGCCATTCGCTTCTTCGATCAGTCGCGCTGCCAAGCCGCGCGCTTTCGGCAAGATATCGTTGGCATACGCCTCGCCTTCGTTCTTCAGACGTTCGCGATCCTGCTTGGCGCGTACCGCGTCATCGAAGCTTGCCTGTACCTGCTCAGGCGGCTGGGCATTCTGCATGGTCACCGCAGAGATCAGCACGCCGGTGTTGTAACGGTCGAGGATGGTTTGCATCAGCGTCTTTGCACGCGCGCCGATTTCGCCGCGGCCCTCGTAGAGAACGAAGTCCATCTTGCTGCGACCAACGATCTCGCGCATCGCAGATTCCGCCACTTGGCGCACCGTTTCTTCTGGCGCTCGGTTCTGGAACAAGAACTGTTCAGGGCTCTTGACCGTGTACTGCACCGCGAATTGCACATCCACGATGTTCTGGTCTTCCGTAAGCATCAGCGCTTCTTCAGGCTTTTTGGTCTTTTGGTTATTGCGATGCCCAACTTCAATCGCTCGCACCAACGTCACGTTGACGATTTCGTGCGATTCAATCGGATACGGCCAGCGCCACTTCAAGCCCGGCATTGTCGTCTGCGAATACTTGCCAAGTCGAAGCTCGACGCCACGACTGTTCTGCTCGACCTGATAGAAGCCAGTAAATAGCCATACCGCGAGCACGAGGCTGATAGCGATGACCGCGCCACCGCCCATGGTCGCGGCACTCGGGCCGCCCCCGCCTTGACCGCCGCCGGAGTTACCCGCACCACTACCACCGCCAAACAAACCAGCAAGCTTTTGGTTGAATTTTTTAATGATTTGGTCCAAGTCTGGCGGGCCTTCGTTGTTATTGCCGCCACTGCCACCGCCGCGCTTACCCCACTGCGGATCGTTAAGCGACATTTCGCTGACGCCATCGACCGCCACTGGGCGACGATAGCGCGCCAGCACGCGCTTTGCGGCGTGCCACGCGTGCATCGGGAAAAACACTAGCAGGGCGAGACCGACGGCGAAGGGCAGCTGCAAGTGCGACCAGGCGGTGCGGAACAGCTTCAACATACTTGGTTCTCCAATTACTTCTCTAGACACCAGCACTCGAAACGAGTGCGGCTTGGCAAATTTTTGAACATGTCGACGAGGCAATCAGGGCGCTAGACCAAATCCACCATCAAGCGGCCCTGGGTCGTCGGCGCACCTACTGGTTCCTCAATACTGGAGGGCGCTGGTGTTGCATTCGCGATCGAAGGCGCTGTTGTGCCCCCAACGGCAAGCATCGAATCCACCCCCGATGCGTACTCGCCCAGTGCCGCCCGCAGTTCAGTCAATCCCGCACTGGTTACGGCACTCACGCGAACCTCCGCGATTCTACCAGTCTCGTCTCTCATGACCGATGCTTGACCAAGTGGGTCGAGCCTGTCGATTTTGTTGAAAACGCGAATTTGCGGCAGGTGCGCAGCACCGATTTCTGCAAGCACTTGCTCGACATCGGCAATCTGTTGCCAACAAGCGGGGTTGGACGCATCAATCACGTGCAACAACAAATCCGCTTCGAGCGCTTCGGTCAGCGTGGCATGAAACGCCGCCACCAACCCATGGGGCAACTCGCGAATGAAACCAACCGTGTCAGACAACGTGATGTTGTACGAAGGCGCGATGAAGATGCGGCGCGTGGTTGTGTCGAGCGTGGCAAACAACTGGTCAGCGACATAGGTATCGGCGCGAGTCAAGCGATTGAACAGCGTCGACTTACCCGCATTCGTGTAGCCAACGATTGAAACGGTAAACGCCCCGCCGCGCCGCCGCGATGCGCGTTGCGTGTGCCGTTGTCGCTCAAGTTTGGCGAGCCGCTCCTTGACGCGCTTGATACGCTCGCTCACGAGCCGACGGTCAATTTCAAGCTGTGTCTCACCGGGGCCACCGCGTAAGTTGATACCACCACGCTGACGCTCAAGGTGTGTCCAACCCTTCACGAGCCGCGTCATGGCATGCTGCAGACTCGCCAGCTCGACTTGGAGCTTACCCTCGGCGGACCGCGCGCGCTGCCCGAAAATTTCGAGAATCAGGTCGGTGCGATCCATGACTCGCACCGTGTCAGGCCCAAGCGCCTTGCCCAGATTGCGTAGTTGTACTGGTGAGAGCTGGTGGTCGACCACCACGATGGTCGCGCCGTGCGAGGCGACTACTTCACAGAGCTCCTCGACCTTCCCTCCTCCCGCGAAAGTTGCTGCGTCGGGCTTTTGGCGCTTACCAGTCACGGAAGCGACCAAATCTGCGCCGGCAGTGCTGATCAGTTCGCGCATCTCGGTGAGGCGCGCATCCATATCGCCAGAGACACTTCGACCGAAATCAAGCGCAAGCACCACTGCGCGGGCACGCGCTAGGGCAGTTGCAGAAAAAGAAGGTTTCAAATAGCTCTCTGGCTGACGGGGGGGGAATGAGATACGGCGGGAGGCTCAACAGGGCATGAGCGCCACGGTGTACTGCGGCCGCGTAAAAAGCGCGACACTGCAGCGCGGGCACCAGTACTCAGTGGGATCTAAAGACCGCATTGCTGAGGTGCGCGAGCACCCCAGTCTCTCAATTGTCGTTCGTGGCTGAGTCGAATGGAATAGAAACAGCACGTGCTGGCACGACTGTCGAGATCGCGTGCTTGTAGACCATCTGCGTGACAGTGTTCTTGAGGAGTACAACGTATTGGTCAAAAGACTCAATCTGGCCCTGCAATTTGATGCCATTGACGAGATAGATGGAGACCGGTACGTGTTCCTTGCGCAGAATGTTCAGAAACGGGTCTTGTAGGAGTTGCCCTTTAGTGCTCATTATTCTTCTCCGGTTACAAAAGGTCGTGGATGAGTGCTGCGCTCTGCTACATAACGCGGCTACTAGTTGGTAGTGCCCACACGCCGCGGGATTCGCCCCGACCAACAGGCATCGGGTAAAAAGTCACGAATAACGCGGTATTACTGTAGCGAAACCCATCGACCCGGGCTCGGCTACCCAAAACAACTACATTTCAGCTGCGACGGAGTCGCGCCCCGCGGCTCCGGTCGCCCGGGGCTGCGAGATTCAACGAACACCGGTTAGGACAAACCCTCAGCGGGATTTGTTCCGCAGGACTGTCACCCCGTCGTCCAGAAGTCTGTCACAGAAAGCTGACAAGGGGATGACCAAAAAGATATCGCGACTTTGTGCCAAAAATCAAGGTCTCGGTAGGACGTGCGGCTCAGCACAGTCCGCCGCAGAGGCGCGCGCGGTCGCCTAGCTGAACATCCGCTTTGCGCGGATTTTGCCGCGGCGACGCTTATCCTCCTGCCGCTTAGTCAAAACCTGGGGCTTTTTGTCACGGTAAGGGTTTGCACCCTGCTTAAGCTCGACCCGCAAAGGTGTGCCCCGGAGCTTAAAGGTTTTCATGAAATGTCCCTCTAGGTACCGGACATAGCTGCTGTGAACACCGTCGAGCCCGGTGCCATGCACCACGACGAGCGGCGGATTGTGACCGCCTTGGTGGGCATAGCGCATCTTGGGACGGTGCAGGCCGTTGAGTGGCGGCTGGTGCGCCGCGGTGGCTGCCATCAGTGCACGTGTCAGTTTTGGCGTCGGCAGTTTCGCCATCGCCGCGGCAAATGCCCTATCGACCGCCTTGAACATGCCGTTGATGCCCATGCCGTCTTTGGCCGAAATCGGGTGCATTTCGGCAAAGCTCAAAAAGTGCAGCTTGCGGTCAAAGTCGGCCTTGATGCGGTCGCGCGTGTAATCGTCGAGGTTGTCCCACTTATTGATCGCCACCACCAAGGCGCGCCCAGACTCGAGGATGAAACCCGCGATATGGGCATCCTGCTCGGACACTTCCTGGCGCGCATCGAGCACCAAAACAACCACGTGGCAGTCGGCAATCGCCTGCAAGGTCTTGATTACAGAAAACTTTTCGACTGCCTCAAAGACCTTGCCGCGACGTCGAATGCCGGCGGTATCGATCAAGGTGTAATCGCGGCCGTGGCGGTGCAGGGGCACAAAAATCGAGTCTCGCGTTGTTCCCGGCTGATCGAACGCAATAACGCGTTCCTCACCCAGCAAGCGGTTCACAAGCGTTGACTTCCCAACGTTGGGGCGGCCGATGATGGCCACCCGGGGATGATCCTCCGGGGGCTCTTCGTCTGCTTCGGGGAAGGTCGCCAACACGTCCTCGATCATTTGGCGGACGCCCTCGCCGTGTGCAGCGGAAATCGCCACGGGTGCCCCGAGACCGAGCTCATGAAACTCAGCGGTGACGATCTGCTCATCCATGCCCTCGGCCTTGTTCACCGCGACGAACACGGGCACGCGCTGGCCATTGGCATCTTTGCGCGAGGCCTGCCGAAGCTTCTCGGCGATGATTTTGTCTTGCGGCGTCAGCCCCTGACGCCCATCAACGACGAAGATCAGCGCATCTGCCTCCGCCACAGCTTGCAGAGTCTGCTTGGCCATCTCAAACAAGATGCCATCGGTGACCTTCGGCTCAAAACCGCCGGTGTCCACCACGAGGTAGGGCTTGGATGCCCCACGCCCGTGACCATAGTGACGGTCGCGCGTCAGGCCAGGAAGATCTGCGACGAGGGCATCGCGCGTCTTGGTCAGTCGATTAAAGAGCATCGACTTTCCAACGTTGGGGCGACCGACGATAACGACGGTGGGCTTCATGGCAAAGGAATCCGATAGCGTCGACGGCGCGTTTCGCGCCGTCGAGCAATAACTTGCAATTGAGCGACGAGTGCCGCGCGGCTACTTGACCGCGAGGCTGAACACGCCACCTTTGGTGGTTTGCGCAATCACCGTCTGGCTCACACCAGAGAGCAAGAGCGCGTTGACTCGTGTGCCATCAGTTGGCACGCGCCCGGTGATGTCACCGGTTGCTACCGACAGCGTATGAACAAACCCAAGCCGATCTGCGACCACGAGTTGGCCCTTGAGAAGCACGGGGGTACCCAGATCTCGACGGGCGAGGCGTTCCTGTTTCCAGACGGTGCTACCCGAGGTCTTGTCGAGCGCAAAGACGTTGCCGTCCGTGTCGACGACGTAGAGGTTCTTTTCATCGAACGCCACGCCATCCGCGCTGGAGATATCGCGGGTCCAAAGCGCGTTGCCGTTCAAGGTCTCGACACAACCCGTTCGTCCCTGATAGACCGAGGCACACACGCGTGAACCATCGACGATGGGCAAGCCCGAAACATCAGCGATCCGCTCCAGCTCAGTAGTGCCGCGCGGCAATGAAATGGCCGATTCCCAAATTGGGCGGCCGCTCTCTAGCTCGA
>JAJTHU010000262.1 GCA_021300055.1 Nitrosomonadaceae bacterium
AAAACACACCGGGCGCTGCAGCAACAAGAGTGGACATTATGCGGCTTCCTTTAAAGTGGCTTCGACAATGCTAGCCAACGCGTCTTCCAGCGATGCGGCGGTAACATCAACATCGTTGAGACTCGGGTCCGCGCGGAACAGGGCTTCCAGCGTATTACGAGCATGGCTGCTAAAGATTGAAGCGTCAGCACCGCGCAAAACAACTTTAACTACTCCGGGCAATGATTGAAGCAGGTCAGTGCAAAGGGGCGTGCGCACACGGATGGTTGTGCCAGCAACACGCCCTTTGATAGCCGCAGGCGAGCCGTCCGCCGCGATACGGCCATCTGCAATCACCACAAGGCGATCAGCAAGCGCTTCGGCTTCGTCCATGTGATGAGTGGCAAGCAAAATTGCGGCACCATTGGCAGCCTTTTCCCGGACGGTGCGCCATAGCGCATGACGCGCCTGTATATCCAAACCGGTTGTTGGCTCGTCGAGCACCAACAAATCCGGAGCCCCGGCAATAGCGAGCGCGAATTGCACGCGTCTTTGTTCGCCGCCAGAGAGTTTGTCGCATGGTCGTTTGGCCAAGGCTGTAAGACCAGCTTGGTCCAGAATATCGGCAGTTTTCAACCCGCGCTTAAAGTAACCTGCGTGCAACGTGATGACCTCGGACACGGTCAAGGCATCCGGCAGGCCCGCTGCTTGCAACATGACACCGAGGCGTGCGCGAGCATTCTGATGTCGCGGGTCGAGGCCAAATAATTTAATCAAGCCAGCATCTGGCGAAAGCCGACCGCTAAGCAGGCCTACGATGGTCGATTTACCCGCACCATTGGGTCCAAGCAAAGCGGTTACAGTGCCGGGCTCCAAGGCGAAATCGAAATCTTGCAAAACACTGCGCTTGGCATAGGATTTTGAAACGCCTCGCAAAGAGGCAAGGTCCCCAGACGATATTGATGGCAAGGCACATCTCCTTATGATGCGCCTTCATAAGGCGACACTTATCTTCCGGGACAGTGCGTTAAGTCAGATACCAAACGTGACAAATGTCAGGTGTGCACGTGCGGCCAGCAGTGCTGTGTCCAACGACTGGTGCACCGCCAGTGCTTTGGCCCAAAGTTGAGTGATGTGCCCCCCAACCAACTTGGATGAAAGGAGGTTAGAGTTTGCCGTTCAGATGAATGGCCGCTTTTGACGTCCGCGCGCTCCTAAGCGGACTAGCCGCACAACTTACTATCCTAACAGCGATTTCCAGAAGACGATTTTATCATCGCGGGGAAGGATGTCGGCTAACCAGGCTTCGGGATTGATGGCGTTGAGTTTGGCGGTTTCGATCAGTGAGTAGATGGCGGCGGCACGTTGTCCGCCCGTGTCTGATCCTGCGAACAGCCAGTTTTTGCGGCCAACGGCGAGGCCGCGTATGGCGCGCTCGGCGATATTGTGGTCGATTTCGAGTGTGCCGTCATTGAGGTAGCGCGATAGGGCGGTGAAGCGTGACAACGCATAACGGATGGCCACGGCCAGATCGCCGCCTTTGGGGATTCGGGCCAGCTGTTGCTCCAGCCACGCGTGGAACGTGTCCACCAAGGGCTTTGATTTGGTTATTCGTATGGCTTTGCGCTGATCTGGCGGAAGGCCGCGCGCCTCACTTTCAACACCGTAAAGTGCAGCGATCTGGCGTATAGCCTCACCTGCGATGGGGGAAGCCGTAGCGGCATGGATGTCGAAGAACTTACGCCGCACGTGCGCCATGCAGGCCACTTCTTGGACTTTGGCGGGAACCTCGGTGCTTGTTGGCGCATAGAGCGCATTGAACCCCGCATAGCCGTCAGCAAAGAAGCGTCAAGCTTTGCAGGGCCGTTCGACTTCTTTAACGCGGTGGCAGAAACCACCTCGGCAAAGATCGCAACCGCGAGATAAACAAACCGTAGGGAATGTCCTAGTTTAGAGCATTTGTCGCTAGGACATCTTGCGCATTCCTTTAGGCGCGAGAACGCCGGCAAGAGCAATTGTCACGCCGAAAAGTATGACCGATACTTCCGGACACACGATGCTTAAGTTGGCGAGAAGGAAGGGAACTGCTGCGCCGCCGACGTATGATGCCGCGGTCGCGTGGCCGACGCTGGTTGCCCCGCGCATTGGTCCCAGCCGCTCATCGCCCAGCAGCATGGGAAAGAAAACGCCCATCCCGCCGCTAAACAGGCCAACTATAACAATCGACGTCCAGGCCAGTGCGTTGGGCTGGGTGCCCGCGAGTGGCACGATAGCCGCCGTCGCCGCGCCGCTGACGAACATGGTTAGCGCAAACACGGTGCGTCGCTTGCCGAAAGCATCAGTAATGGCAGTCCATATGCCCGCACCCACCAGAAATGCCAAGGTGGTAATAGCGAGTGAAAGGCTCGCAGCGTCGCGTGGCCAGCCCCAGCGCTCGAGCTGATATGGCAATAATCCGGCAAGCGCGAGATAACCCCCAACGTAGGCGGCATAAGCACCGCAGTAGCGCAAGGATAGCCGGCCTGCCGCCATTGAGCGAGCCACGGACACAGGTTCGCGCACTGTTTCCACCGATCTTTGCCCAAAATGAGCGACGCGTCCGGAGAAAAGGGCGAGCAAAAGGCTTGCCGAACCGACGATAATACAAGCGGTTTGCCAGTTGAAATGCCGAACAATTGTTTCAGCCCCAATTAGCGCGACAGCCGCCCCGAGTGCATAGCTGCCGAAGAAAACGCCTTGAGCGAAGCCAGAGCGGGCCACCGGTGCCAGTTGCCCGACCACTGTCGTCAGCGTCGCCAGCAACGCGCCGGTTGCAGCCCCGTAAACCGCAAGCGCCAGCGACAAGCCGCCAATGTCATTGGTTCCGGCGCGCACGAGGATCGAGACTGCCGCCAAGACACTTGTCGACGAGATAACTTTTAGGTTGCCCCATCTCTCAACACTGCGAGCTGCGACAAGTGCGCCCAAGATCGAGCCCATGGGAATTGCTGCCCAAGCCTGCTGAAGTCCCGTTGCATTCCACCCCGCTGCAGCCATTGGCGCAAAAAGCGGCGGAAGGCTCATGTAGCCTCCTCCGATCACGACCGCATGAAGGAGGCAGGCAACAACGAACGCTGACTGCCGCCCTTTCACGAAGGCTGCGCCGTAGCATTGATGAGACTGGGCAAGAAAAACAGCGGCCAGATGACGAGCGCGAGATTGGGTAAAAACCAGGCAGGATCGAACTCCCCAAGGATAGCCCAATAGGCACATGCCATAAATCCGGCAACAAAGGTCAGGCATAAGGAGATGATCGCTACTGGTCGCCAACGTGGATCGCCCCGACGCGATAATCTGACCGCGAGCAACCCGCTGAGCGAGAATAGAACGTCAATAGGAAAAAACGACCAGTTCCAAGCAAAAACACGTGGCTCTTCGAAGTCACCGTACATCATGCTTGCGGGGAGCTCAAACAGACCGAAAATATGGAGTAGTGAGAAGAACCAATATGTCAGGAACATTGTATCCGTGACAAGGATCAAACCGGCTAAACGTTTACTCATGATCACTATGCTCCCTGGCTTTGATTCACATTCGGTTCACCAACAAGGCTTGCGACCGCACGCGCAATCGATGCGCGTGCGTTGCTGCGTTCCGTTGCAAGCGTGGCCAAAGGGGCGAGCGCCAAACGCAAGCCGAGGCCGTCAACCAGCGCAATAAGGGACATCGCAACCACTGAAGTGGAGTGGCCTAGCGGAACAAGCGGCACGGCCAACATCTCAACAAAGTCACGCCATTCGTTGATCCTTTGTTGATTTTCTTCCAACAGCGTCGCGCTGCCGACTGCCTCTCCCCAAAAGGCGAGCCACACGCGCCATTCTTGCTGACGGCGCTTGTCAAGCGGCAGTGCTTCTTCAAGAACTGCGATCAACCTTTTGCGCTCGTCATCTAGTTTGGCTGCTGCTCGCAGCATGCGTGCACCTGCAGCGAAATGCGCCGCCCGTAGCGCTTCAACTAGCAAGGCTTCCCGGTCGCTGAAATAATGTGTCAGCGCACCCGTCGTGACCCCCGCCGCTGCCGCGACGCGGCGCAGCGTTGCCGCGTTGAGGCCTTCTTGCGCGATGACCCCCCAACTAGCGACAATAAACTCAGCGCGGCGCTCGCCATGATCGACAATCTTCGGCATAAACTTCCTCTTGACATAACAACTATTATATAACAAATGTTATGTAACATATGGATGAATCGGAGTCTAGGATGAAAGATGCGGAAAAATTCAACATTGAAGGGGTTGCACCTTTCGTTGACCCCACCACTGGATCGGGCAACATCTTTCTCATGCCCGAAGGCATGGGTTCGGATGGCAAACCATTCGTTTTTTTAGTCGAAGATCCACCGCACAAGACGCGACCCAAGCACTATCATCACGGTGATGTCGTCTACGTTTATACCGCTGGCGAGCATCATATCGAAGGCGAAGGCACTTACCGGGCCGGAGATATTCGCTGGACCCGTGCGGGCCATGCTTATGGCCCGGAAACAACCGGAGCCGAGGGTGGTTCGTGGTGGGTCATTTCATATAGCGATCCATTGCCGGTCGATGTTGTCGAAGCGACTCATGCCGCCACGGTCGCTGCGCCGATCCGCGCTACGCATGGCCTGGCGACCTTCGAGCGGCCTTATGACTGGGCTGCCATTGATCGTGCTGTCGCCGACGAGGGCGGGGCGATCATCAAAGGCTTTCTCTCCGAAGACCGCATCACCGAAGTAAACCATGACATTGATGAATATCTTGCGCGTGGCGAGAATGGCGGACTACCCGCTAGCGGATCGCCAACATATGACGCCTTCCTTGGGGCACGCACGATCCGGTTACATGGGCTTGCCGAGAAGGTGCCGACCACGCGTGCGTTGATCGCAGATGAAGAACTGGTTGCTTGGGCCGAGCGCGCAATTGGTGTGAACGCGGCAAGCGTTTTGCTTAATGCTGGCGAACTCATTCAAATTGGCCGCGATGAACCCGCGCAATATCTTCACCGGGATACCGACTCTTGGTTAGCTCTTGCCCGCGGTGAAGCGCCAGTCCTTGTTAATGCAATTGTCGCACTGGACCCGTTTACGCTGACGAATGGCGCGACCTATATCGCGCCACACAGCTGGCGCTGGGATAACGGGCGGCAGCCAAAATCGGATGAATTCGCTCGTGCGGTCATGGACGCGGGCGATGCCGTACTATTTCGGGGCGACCTAATCCATGGTGGTGGCGAGAACGCGTCAACCGCCCCACGTCGTGCGCTTTCGATTTCTTATGTGGCAGGCTGGCTGCGGCCCGTCGAGAACAGCTTTCTCAACGTGCCGATCGCCACCGTCCGCTCGCTCGAACCGCGACTGCAAGCGCTGCTCGGATATGCCGCGCACGACGGCGTCTCCAAGCGCGGCGGCATGCTCGGACTTTATGAGAATACAAGCCCGGCGAGACTTCTTGGACCGACCTAGCGGCGACCGCGTCGCTAGAGCGCTTTTCGCCATATATGACGAAAACAAGTCGCTCTAACACTTTGAGATAGGGCCAGTTTTTCACTATTTTTGAGTCACAAAAATAGTGAACGGCTCTAGCTCAGCCAATGCGTTACTGACCGTGAAAACACGGCGGTTTAGAGGGAGGAAGAAAATGATCAAGGGCAAACACTTAGCCGCACTGCTGGCGGCGACCTCGCCGACCGTGTTAGTGGCACAGGAAACAATCGCGCAGTCGGAGCAGATAGAGACCATCGTGGTAACTGCACAGCGGCGCAATCAGGCCGTCACCGATGTGCCAATGGCGATCACTGCTGTGACGGCTGCATCGCTCAAACGAGCACAAGTTCGCGATGCCGGGGACTTGACGGCGCTCGCGCCGGGCTTGGCTGGGAAGGCTCAAGGTTTAGGCACACCCGTCTTTTCGGTTCGAGGCATCAGTACAAATACAGTCGGCATAGGCGGTGAATCGAGCATTGGCGTATTCTGGGACGAAGGTTATCTCGGGCGCCTTGAAAGTGCTAATATCCCCTTCTTCGACGTCGAACGGGTCGAAGTGCTAAAAGGCCCGCAGTCGACGCTTTTCGGTCGCAACGCATCCGCTGGCGTGATTTCGATTATGTCTCGTCGCCCTGAATTTAGCTTGGGAGGCGACGTCACCGCGAGCTACGCCTCATTTGATAGTTTCGAGGTGACCGGCGGGCTCAGCATTCCCCTTACCGAAGCGCTAGCCGTTCGCGTCGCAGGTCTCCAGCGTGACCGCGGCGGAACCGAGCGAAACGTCCTTCTCGACCGCGTCGAGGGCGGCGGCGAAACGACCGCATTGCGGGGAGTTATCGCGTTTGAACCTTCGTCCCGCCTCAACGTCACTGGCATCGTTAACTATGTGCGTGACGCAGGTGGTGGCTTCCCATCGCAGACAATCGATCCCGCCCTTGCCGCAACTGGAGGACTCACGCCCGATCCGTTCGACGGCTTCCACGCGACCAATATCCCGACATTCGAGAATCGCCGCCTCTGGTCGGGCAACTTGCAAATGCGTTGGACACTGAACGATGCGCTGACTTTGAAATCGGTCACAACCGGGCTTGACACACGCCTAGAGCGGCAATTCGACGTCGATGGATCGGCGGCACCACTGCTCAATGGGCGCTTTGGTAACTATCGAAACAAGACTTTCGGTCAAGAGTTTCGGCTCGTGGGAAGCGGATCGCGCTTTAACTGGTTCGTCGGAGCGTCACTTTTCGAGGAACGCGTAAGCCAATCTTTCGACTACACATTTTCAGAAGTTGCGCTGCTCTCTGGCAACGAAATCCCAATGGATACAGCCTTTCAAGGTCAGGCCGCGTTCTTCGTGTGCGATGAACCGCTGACAACAGCCGTCTTCAGTCTTGCTTGCAGCAATGAGGCAAGAGAAACAATCAACGCGAGCGGGCGTAATACCAGCTATGCCGCCTTCGGCGACGGTACGTTCAATGTCACCGACCACATACGCGCTACTGTCGGCGCGCGGCTCTCGTTTGATCGCAAACGGTTCGCGTATAGTGCGCCGCCAGTTGTTACGGTTGGTAGCGGATTGACAGGCAACAACCTGTTTGCGGCGCCGACAGCAGCGCCTCAGACCTTTGATAAGTCATGGACGTCGATTCAACCGCGTTTTGCTCTCGACTATAAGCCAGACGCGCGGACAATCATTTTCGCATCGGCCTCGCGAGGCTTCAAGGCAGGTGGGTTCGACCCGGCGTTCGAGGTCTCTCGTGTGCCGTTCGAGCGTGAGAGCGTCTGGGCCTACGAGGTCGGCACGCGTACGCGGATGATTGCGGGAACCCTTGGCCTTGGGCTTTCGGCTTTCTTCCTCGACTATGACGACTATCAGTTGCAGGTTCTGCGCAACGGGACGACGTCGACGCTCAACGCCCCGAAGGTGACGAGTTACGGTGCCGAGTTCGAAGGAAGCTGGCGTCCAACGAGGCGGTTGACCTTCGATGCCAACCTTGTCCTCAACCAATCTACGTTCCGCTCACTTGATACCGATATTGGCAGCTTGCGCGGCAACCGGCTGCTGTATGCACCCGACTTGACCGCGTTTGCGGCCATCAATTATGACGCGATCAAGAACGAAGCGCTGGTCGGCACATTTCGCGCAAGCGTCCGGCACGAAGCCAGGCAGTTCTTCACGAAGGAGAATCGGCCCGACGAAAGCCAGGGACCATATTCGGTCGTCGATCTTTCCGCGACGCTCCGCTTCGTGCCCGCGGACTTCCAAATCCGCGTCTTCGCCCGAAACCTGTTGAACGAGCGCTACCTGATCTATGCAGTCGATCAAGGATTTGGCGTCGTCACCAATCGCGGCGAACCGCGCATCATCGGCGTCGAGGGATCATGGACATTTTGACGCGCCCGCCCGGGCCGACGCTGCACGAATTTGCAATCACAGCGCAGGCCGACGACATTGATTTCATGGGGCATGTCAACAATGCGCGTTATCTGAATTGGCTACAGGCAGCGGTGCTCGATCATTGGCACAAGATTGCACCCGCCGCCGAGCATACCGCGACGCTGTGGATCGCGTTGCGGCATGACATCCGCTATCTGAAACCAAGCTATGTCGGCCAGAGAATGACTATTGCCGTTCAATTGCTGGAGCTAAAAGGAGCCCGTGCGACCTATCGTTCAACCGTCAAACGTGGCGCCGAACTCATCTCAACCATCGATTCGATGTGGTGCTCTCTAAACGCGAGCAACCTTAAACCCCGTCGAATATCGAAGGCGCTCGTCAAACAACTGCTCTCGCTTTGAACCCGCAAATCGGGGTACGGATACCCAAATACCTTAGAGGCGCTCTAGAGTCGCGGTAAGCAGATTGTTGTTCTGCAACGGCATTTTGATGTTCTGACCTTGCTGATTTTTCGATTTTAATTGAATTTCAGTCAAGGCTACTGAAGTCTGTGTTGGGTTTGCCAACTAGCGCTGCCTGATGGGCCTTGACGTCGGCCGTCACGCAGGACCTGATGACAATCGCGATGTGTTCTCTGGTACCTTGGGATTTGGCACGGCGGAGACCCACAATAATGCGCTTCGCGCCGTGTCCGTCATCAAAACATTTGGCACAGATTGGGCTGTGAATTAGAGGAGGGTTGGCCTCATCTGATGGTTGTTGTTTAAGCGGCTAGTTGTTGATGTTGCAAGCGTCGATTTTGGATAGTCTGTCTTTTGAGCCTTTCGCGTTTTTCGAGGATGGCGTTGGCTCGGCCGAAGTAGG
>JAJTHU010000209.1 GCA_021300055.1 Nitrosomonadaceae bacterium
CAAGTGTCGCTTTGAAATCAACATCATTCCCCACACGTTTCAGGTCACCACCATTCGTGGGCTGCGCCCCGACAGCAAGGTGAATCTGGAAATCGATTTGCTCGCGCGCTACGTCGAGCGCATGGCGTCACTTGGTGGCGCGGGGCAGGGCGCGTAAAATACGCGACGTTGGTTGATTGCGTTGGCCTGCCCTTCAGTTCAAGGGGAAGATGCAAACGCGAAACACTAGCATTGGCGAGGCTTTTGAGGCATTTTTGCCTGAAAACGCCCGTGGATAAACGACTTTTGAATGCAAGTCGTTGGCGCTTTGGCCCTGCCGCTTCAGCCCTGCCGTTCCTCCTTCATTGGTTTCCTAGCTCTTTATCATGACTATCGCCTCCACCAAAGAAATCATCGACGACATTCGCATGGGCAAGATGGTCGTGCTCGTCGATGCCGAAGATCGTGAAAACGAAGGCGATATCGTCATGGCGGCGGACTTTGTCACGCCTGAGGCCATCAACTTCATGGCCACGCACGCACGCGGCCTGATCTGCATGCCCATCACTGAGGCGCACGCCGCGCAGCTCAACCTGGCGCCGATGACGCACGACAACCGCACCTCGCACGGCACGGCGTTTACCGTGTCTATCGAAGCCGCGAGTGGTGTCACCACCGGCATCTCCGCCGCAGACCGAGCGCGCACCGTGCGCGTGGCGGCAGCGCGCAATGCGCGTCCTGAAGACATTGTGCAGCCCGGGCATATTTTTCCGCTCACGGCGCGCAATGGTGGTGTGCTGATGCGCGCGGGTCACACCGAAGCCGCGTGCGATTTGGCGGCACTCGCGGGTGTGTCACCGTCGGGCGTGATCTGCGAGATCTTGAACGCAGACGGCAGCATGGCGCGCTTGCCCGATTTGATTCCATTCGCGGCGCAGCACGGCCTGAAGGTCGGCACGATCGCTGACCTCATCCGCTACCGCTTGGAGAACGAAACGCTCGTCGAAGCCGTTGGCGTGCGCGAAGTGACCACGCCATACGGTCCGTTTCGTCTGCACTTGTTCCGCGATAAGAACGCCAACGAAGTTCACATGGCGCTCACGCGCGGCGAGATCAGCCCCGACGTGCCCGTCCTCACGCGTGTGCACGAGCCGTTCCATGGTAGCGATTTCTTTGAGTTCGAGAGCAGCCGCCACGCTTACACCGTCGGTGAGGCGATGCGCGTCATCGCCACGCAAGGTAGTGGCGTGATTGTGCTGCTGCGTCGCGGCGAATCAGCGGAGGATGTGTTGGCGCGCTTCGCGGTCGACACGGCGCAAGCGAAGACCCGCAAGCCGAGCCAGTGGGACCCACGCTTGTTCGGCATTGGCGCGCAGATTCTGCGTCAGCTCAACGTGCGCCGCATGCGCGTGCTGTCGTACCCCAAAAATATCCCGAGCATGTCGGGCTTTGATCTGGAAATCGTCGAGTTCGTGCCGCCCAGCGATGGACAAGGCAAGGATCGCAAACTGAAGGTTGTATGAAAAAATTTGTTCCTAGTTTTGCGGGGCGGGGCCTCAGCATCGGTGTGGTGCATAGCCGATTCAACGCGCCCATCGTCGATCAAATGGTGGCCGCGTGTTTGGCCGAGCTGAAGTCGATCGGTGTCAGCGACGATGACATCTCCATCGCCTCTGTCCCCGGTGCGTTGGAAATCCCCTTGGCGTTGCAAACCATGGCGATGCAGCAGCGGTTCGACGCGCTGATCGCCATCGGTGCGGTCATCCGCGGCGAGACGTACCACTTCGAAGTCGTGTCGAACGAATCGTGTCGCGGCGTCACTGACGTCTCGCTGCAAACCGGCGTGCCGATTGCCAACGGCATCCTCACCACCAATACCGACGAGCAAGCCCTCGCGCGTGTTGTCGAAAAAGGCCAAGACTGCGCACGCGTTGCCGTCGAGATGGCCAACTTGATGCGTGACATCGACGCCGAAGCAGGTGCCGAATGAGCGCATCCTCCAACGATTCGACCGGCAAAGCTGACAAAGCCACCAAGACCAACAAATCCAGCAAGGGCCCAAAGACGCCATCGCCGCGCTCGCGTTCGCGCGCCTTTGCGTTGCAGGCGCTATACCAATGGCAGCTCACGCAGCACAGCTGGACCGATATCGAAAAGCAGTTTCAAACCGATGAAGCGTTCGGCAAAGCCGACGCCGCGCTGTTCAAAACCATCACGCTCGGCGCGATCACCAAATCTGAGGCGCTCGTCGAGGCGCTCACACCGCACCTCGATCGCCCGTGGAATGAAGTGAGCCCGATTGAGCGCAGCATCTTGCTCATCGGGGCATTCGAGCTTACCGACCAAGTCACCACGCCGTATCGCGTCATCATCAATGAAGCGATTGAGCTCGCCAAATCGTACGGCGGCACCGACGGTCACAAGTACGTCAACGGCGTGCTTGACAAGCTCGCGGCGATCGTGCGCGCCGATGAAATCGCGCTGGGGCCGGCTGCGTCTTCGGGTCGCACACCGGCGCGTCGTTCATCCGCCGCGACGTAACACCGCGCTGCTCACGGTCGCTCAATCGTGACGCCCGAATTCGCACTGATCGAACGATTCTTCACGCGGGACGCAAGCTCCCCGTTCGTTCGGCTGGGCGTTGGCGATGACTGCGCGTTGCTCGATCCCACACCCGGCAAGTCGCTCGCCATTTCCACCGACACGCTCGTTACCGGCGTGCACTTCTTTGCCGACGCCGAGCCGGAGTCGCTGGGCCACAAAGCCTTAGCGGTAAATCTCTCCGACCTTGCCGCGATGGGTGCGACCGCATGCGCGTGCACGCTGGCGCTGACCTTGCCCAGTGTCGATGAGGCGTGGCTCGCAGCTTTTTCACGAGGGTTCTTCGCGCTCGCAGACCAACACGGCTGTGCGCTCATTGGTGGCGACACCACACGCGGGCCGCTCTCCATCACCATCACCGTGTTCGGTGAACTCGATGCCGCACACGCGCTGCGCCGTGATCGCGCGCAAGCCAATGACGACGTCTGGCTCTCTGGCAGCGTTGGTGGCGCTGCGCTGGGTCTCGCGCACTTGCAGGGGAAGCTCACGCTCGCACCCAACGTGTTGCCGCGCGCATTGGCGCGCTTGCACCGCCCGACACCGCAGCTCGCACTCGGCGCACGGCTGTTGGGTGTCGCGCGCGCCGCCATCGATGTTTCTGATGGGCTGGTGGCGGACCTTGGCCACATCGGCCGGCGTTCCGTGCACGGTTCGGCGCTAACTGCGGTTATCGATTGGCCGCGTGTGCCGCTGCACCCGAGCTTGTTGTCGGTTGCGCCCGATATGCGCCAGCAATGCGCGCTCACTGGCGGCGATGATTACGAGCTATGCTTCACCGCTGCGGCCGAGCAACGCGCTGCAATTGAATCAATTGCCGCGGAGCTGGGTGTGTCGCTGACGCGCATCGGCAGCATGCAAGCCGCCGTCGGCAACGAACCCCACGTGGTCGTGCGCGACGCGCAAGGCGCCGCGATGGCGTTGGCATCATCCGGTTACGATCACTTCACCCCGTCCGCGTCCCCAGCCGCATGAAGCCCACCCGCCAACTGTTGCTGTCCCACCCGGCGCACTTGATCTCGCTGGGCTTTGGCAGTGGCCTCGCGCCGCGCGCACCGGGCACGTTCGGCACGCTCGCCGCGTTGCCGATTTTTTGGATTGCGCACGCGGTTGGTGGCGCCGGTGCGGTGCTGGTAATGGCCGTGCTCGCGTTTGCCGCGGGCATGTGGTCTGTCGAGCGCACTAGCCGCGCGCTGGGTGTGGCCGATCACAGCGGCATCGTGATCGATGAAATCGCCGCGTTCTTGTTGGTGCTGGCGCTCACGCCATTCACGTTGCTCTGGACCGCGTTCGCCTTTGCGTTGTTTCGGCTGTTCGATATCTGGAAGCCGTGGCCCATTAGTGTGGCAGACGCCCACGTGAAAGGCGCGTTCGGCGTGATGTTTGATGACCTGCTCGCCGCGATTTACGCGATTGGCGTTATTCTGCTGGTGCAGTCGCTCATCGTTGCGCGGTAGCAACAACCCCTAAACACTCCGCACGCGGCCTAGATTGATGCAAAGCACTTACCCACACACGGAACGCACTGCTTGGCCCTATCCTCGGTTGTTTGCACACCGTGGGGCGGGGCACATCGCTCCCGAGAACACGCTAGCCGCCATGCGCGTTGGCCATCAGCTTGGTTATGGCGCGGTGGAGTTTGACGCCAAGCTTTCGCGCGATGCCATTGCATTGCTCATGCACGACGACACACTCGAGCGCACCACCAACGGCCACGGTGCATTCCGCGATTTCGACGCGAGCGCGTTGCTGCGTCTGGATGCGGGCGCATGGCATTCGCAAGGCTTCGCGGGCGAGCCCATCCCCACCTTGGCCGATGTGCTGCGCTACCTCGGCGACAACGGCATGGTGGCCGATGTCGAGATTAAGCCTTGCCCCGGGCGCGGTGCGGAGACGGGCGAAGTCGTTGCGCGCGAGCTGGCCGCGTATTTGCAAGCCTCGCCGCACGCAGCGTCGCAGTTCTTTGTGTCGTCCTTCAGCGTTGATGCGCTGCGCGCCGCGCAATCTGTCGCGCCGCAAGTGCCGCGCACCTTGCTGGCGGAGCGCTACGACCCATCGTGCGACGCCTTGCTGCAATCACTCGGCTGCCGCACCTTCGCGACCGACCACGCCGCCCTCACGCCCGACCTCGTCGCGCATATGCATGCCAGCGGTTATTGGGTGATGGCCTACACCATCAACGACGTGGCCCGCGCACGCGAAGCGCTCGGCTGGGGTGTGGACGCCATTTTCACCGACGCGCTGACCGACATGGCCGCCGCGTTCCCAACTCGGCACCGCTAGCCCTTCGTTTGCTGCTGCGTTGAGTGCTGTCGGGTGCGCAACACAAACCACCACGCCGCAAACGCGACGACCGCGCCAAACATCGCGTACTCAAGTGCATACGGATAAAGCCCACTGAAAAAGTGCTTTGCGTTCGCCTCGCCGACCAGCGCCGGGAGCAGAGCACCACTCACTGCGCCCAGCACCGCCCCGATGAGCGTGACTTGCCAAGACGCACGCAACCCAAAGCGACGGATTAGCACGTAGGCCGGAACGCCGAGCAATATCGCCAAGGCGTAGGTGAGGGCGCTCAGGCCGAGGGCTGATGTTGCGATCTGCACAGGGTCGCTCGTCGGCGCGATCCACATCGCGCGAAACAATGCCGCGAAGGTGCCGATGGCAAGCGGCGCGAGAGCGAGCAGGGCGGGTTTCATTGGCGGGTGGTGAGTCTCAAAGGTGGGTTGTGTTCAGCTTCCTTGCTTAGTCTTAAGTACGGTGCTAACGAAGTGGTGAGTTGGTTCAATCCAAATAAAGCGAGGGCAAGAATGCCGCGCCGCTGTCCACGGTTGCCGGCCACCTGCTTGGTTGCCGAAGCCGTCATCCCACCGCCAAAAAGACTGCTGCCCGATTACTTCATTTGTTTGCCTGTCGATGACCTGAATAGTGGTACCCGCAATCCAGTGTTTGCGGAGTTCAGGGTCTACGTTGTCTTCGTAGGTCACCGCATAGCGCGGCGCTGGGGAACCGACCATTTCTCTTTTGAACGAGACACCCGGAACGGGCTGAGATCTATTTTTTGGGTCGTTCACGGCGGTTGTGCGAATCCTTGTAGTCCCGTCGGCAGATGGCGAATCGACATACCGGAATCCCCATATTCCGCGCATTTGAACAGTTGATACTCTCTGACGAGGCTCACCGGCATTCTTTGCTCTCTCCTCAGTCCAATCACTGTCTAGCAGGAAAAACTCAGCATATCCGGTGTCTGCGTTTCGCTCCATTGGCAACGCCGCGCCCGCCCAACTTGGGTCAGCCCACAAGGAGTGATAGCGCCCTTGCGCGCTGGGCCGCACCTTCATCAACAACACGCCCTCTACATCCTCTACCGTGCGCTTGATGATCGGCTGGCTATGCTCGGCGGAGAGCTTGTCGAAGATTGATTTGGCCGCGAGGTAGCGTTTCTTCGATTCGCTCGGTGGACGATTTGCCTCGCGCTCTGCGTACATTGCGGACGCATGCAACCATTGCAAAGGCACTGCGAAACACACGCACACGGCGATGGCTCCAAGCGCGCGATCTAACTTCGTGCGAATCCAGTAGAGCACCAGCCCCAGCGTCAATGCAAAAACTGCTGCGTACGCGACCCACAACCAGGGGTTCACTGTGCCAGTGCCGAATACCAATTGCGCTTGACCGCTCATGTATTCACCTCGGGTCGCCGTGAACTTTGCTTGGCGTAGCGCGCATCACCAAAGTCCAACGCCACATTGATCTTCCTCACACGCACTCCTTCATCGTCTTTCGCGCATTTTGGCGGGCCGCATGCGCACCGCCTATGCGGCGTTGCCTAATTTTTGGGTGGTTGTCCCCGCGAGTCGACCACAAAACCGCCGGACGACCAAGATCCTGAAACGTGCCTGTCAATTTAGCCTGCTACGTTTGCGAAAAGTCTTAAATTTGCTTGCTAAGTGCTTGATTTGGGGTTATAAAAACCATCCGTCCGTCACAAAATCGGGTCGGTAACGGCAGTCGGGCAATCGAACAAACGGGATTAGCGGAACGCAACAATGGCGCGCATCACTGTTTTTAACCAGAAGGGCGGCGTGGGCAAGACCACCACGGCGCTCAATCTTGCTGCCGCGCTAGCGCGCGCGGGGCAGCATCCGCTCGCGATTGATCTCGATCCGCAAGCGCATCTGACCACGCTCTCGGGCGTGCGCGTAACGGATGCGAGCGAAAGCGTTTATGCGCATTACCGCGACAACAAACTGCTGGCGACCGTGATGCGCGATACCGGGCGCGGCTGGTCGATTCTGCCGGCGCACCTCGAACTCTCCAAGGTCGATACGCAGTTCGGCAAAGGGCCAAACATCCTCAACCGCCTGAAGCTGCAATTGCTGCGCGAGCAACTCAACGGCGTGCGTCCGGTGGTGATCGATTGTTCGCCGCTGTTGGGCGTGCTGTCGCTCTCGGCCATTTTTGCGGCGGACAAAGTGTTGGTGCCGGTGTCGGCGGATTACCTCGCCGTGCGCGGCGCGGAGCAGGTGGAAAAAACCCTTAACGCGCTGGGGCCGGTACTCAAAAAGCGCATTCAGCGCCGCTATGTCATTACGCGGTTCGATGGTCGCCGCAATATGTCGCACGACATCTACAACGCCATGCGCGCCACCTTTGGTGATGACGTGTGCGAAACGCGCATCTGCGAATCGGTCTCGGTGGCGGAAAGCCCTTACGCGGAGAAAGATGTATTCGCGCACGCGCCGAGCAGCCGTGGCGCGAAGGACTATCAGGCGCTCTATGACGAGCTCACCTCGTCGCGGTTCTTGGATGAGGATGACGCGCCAGCAAAGTCACCGCTAGACGCGGTGTTTGGGGCAATTTCGGCTGAAACTGCCCGTCCTTCGGGGACCTTTGCCCATTTCTTGAGGGCGAACTAGCACGGTCCGCAGCGCCCCCGGCTGCACCCTCAGCCCCCCAGCCGCTACGATTCTTTGCGGTCTTGGTTGACGATCAGGCCAATCGCGCCTTCGAGGTCGGTGCCCTCACCACGCGGTAGCTCATTGATCACGCGCACTTCGACGATGGTGCAGTGGTGGTACATCTTGCGCAGCTTTTCTTCTGCGGCCGCTTGGTCAGCGGCGTGCACGACGAGATTATCGACGGCGGTGCCGGTACGGGTTTGGATTTTGAAGCCGAACTTTTGCATAGGGCCATTATGCCGCGCCGAGAGTAGGGCATGAACGATGTTGTCTTCTTGCTCAAGAACCCGCCGCCGCAGCCGATAACGATCGTGTACCGCACTCACATCGGGTGGTCGGCGCGCCGACGCGCTGGTGCGGACTGCCCAAACTCAACTGCAACGCGCTTACGCCCACACGCCCACACACCAGTACACGCCATGATCAAGATGATCCCCGCAGAGGAACTCAAGGTTGGGATGTATATCCATGACCTTAACTGCGATTGGATGTCGCATCCGTTTGCACGTAGCCGCTTCGAAATCGACGATGCCGAGAAGATCGCGCGCATTACCGCGGCCGGGATTCGTGAGGTCTATATCGATACCGACCTTGGCATCGACGCGACTCACGCGCCGACTGCAGAAGAGGTGTCGGCGCAAGTGCATCAGGACATGCTGGCGATTGCGCGCGAGCCTGCGCCCTATGCACCAACGACCTATGAGGAAGAGCTTGAACGCGCGCGCTCCGCACGCAAGCAAGCCGAGCAGTTCGTGCAGCGCGCCATGCAGGACGTGCGCAATGGCAAAGCGCTGAAGATCGACGGGGTCGACCCCATCATCGATAGCGTGACTAGCTCGGTGATGCGCAATGCAGGCGCGCTGCTGAGTTTGGTCGGCATTAAAGACAAAGATCAGTACACCATCCAGCACTCGGCGGCGGTGTGTGCGCTGATGGTGGCGTTTGCGCGCCATGAGGGCATGCCGAGCGACTTGGTGCATCAGGCGGGTCTGGGTGGCTTACTGCACGACATCGGCAAGGCGCGCGTTCCCGAGCCGGTGCTCAACAAGAACGGCACTTACACGGAAGAAGAGTTCGCCATCATGCGGCGTCACACCGAGGACGGCTACGACATGCTGGTCGAGACGGGCATTGTCGAACAAGTGCCGCTGCAAATGGCCCTAGAACACCATGAGCGCGAGGATGGCACTGGCTACCCCTATAACCTACGCTCGGCCGAGATTACCAAGATCGCGCAGATGACGGCTATCGTGGACGTCTACGACGCCATCACGGCCGAGCGCAGCTATCGCGCGGCGATGCAGCCGACGGATGGCCTGCGCAAGCTCATGGAGTGGAGCAAGTTTCACCTTAACCCGTACCTCACGCACTCGTTCATTCGTTGCGTGGGCATTTATCCGGTGGGCACGCTCGTCAAACTCGAGAGCGGCTTGCTCGGCATCGTCACAGAGCACAACGTGCAGGACCTGCTGCGTCCGAAGCTCAAGATCATTTTTGATACCAAGCGCAATCAGTATGTGCCGCCACGGCCGCTCGACCTTGCGCGTCCACTCGGCAGTGGCGGTGGCGATGCCATCGTCAGCCACGAGTCACCGCGCAAGTGGTTTATCAATATGGAGTACTTCCAGTAGCGCTTTGTCTTGGTGTGTTGCATTCCAAGTCGTTCAGCGCTTGCAGAACTGATGTACTCAAAAGTAAACGGCTTGTAACGCTTCGCGTTACAAGCCGTTTGTGTTGCGGACTGCGGCAGCGTGAATGGCCGCAGCGCGAATGACTACGCCGCTTCCGAGAGTGGTGCTGCGTCAGCCGCCTCGGCTTGCTCGATGGTCACGGCAACAGCTTGCAACACCGATGCGATGCG
>JAJTHU010000300.1 GCA_021300055.1 Nitrosomonadaceae bacterium
CAAAAAGCCAGATCCGATTTTCGTATTTGCCGGCGGCCCAGGACAAGCCGCGACCGACGTAGTGCGGTTGGTGATGCCCGCTCTCGGCCAACTTATCTCGCAGCGCGATATCGTGTTCATCGATCAGCGCGGGACCGGCAAATCCAACCTTCTGCAGTGCAAGATGCCGGAAGATGAAGTTGGCGCGATGAGTGATGTGAGCAAGCGTCGTGCCGCGACGGTGGCGGCGGTGCGTGAATGCCGCGACCAGCTTGTAACCAAGGCAGACCTGACCCAGTACGGCACCACGCACGCGATGGCAGACTACGACGAAGCTCGCGCTGCGCTTGGCTACGACAAGATCAACCTGTGGGGCGGCAGCTACGGCACGCGGACGGCGCAGGAATACCTACGGCGCTACCCAGAGCGCGTTCGCACCGTGATTCTCGACGGCGTGGCCTCAACCAGCATGGCGCTTCCGGCGACTTTTGCACGCGATGCGAGCAACGCACTGGAGGCCATGTTTAGCAGCTGTGAGCGCAACCCCGTTTGCGCGAAGCGCTACCCAGAACTCCGGCCGTCGCTGAGCGAACTACTCGGGCGGCTATCGCGTAAACCGCAAGAATTGACATTGCCCGACCCACTTACGGGCATCTCGCGCACGGTCACGGTGACGCGCGAGGGCGTGATGGCGCAGATTTTCACATCTTTGTATTCGCCTAATCTGGCGGCCGTGCTGCCGGAGGCCATCACCAAAGCGGCGCAAGGTAACTACTTGCCCCTTGCCGCAATGACTGGCGGGACCATTTCGAGCCTCGAGGACAAGATGGCATTCGGTATGCGCTTGTCTGTTACCTGCGCCGAAGATGTGCCACGCATTGATGCCGCTGCCCGCGAAGCGGCTGCACAGAAGCAGCCCTTCGGTGCCTATTTCATCGACGAGTTTTCGGCAGCATGTGAGGTGTGGCCAAAGGGCAAGGTAAAGCCGGACTTCCACACGCCCGTGCAAAGCGATCTTCCGGTGCTGATTCTCTCGGGTGGCTTGGACCCGGTTACGCCGCCCTCATTCGGCGATGAAGTGAAGAAGGGTTTTCGTAACAGCCTGCACGTGGTCGCGCCAAATATTGGCCATGGCGTCTCCAACTTCGGTTGTGCGCCGCGGCTGATTAAGCAATTTATTGAGAAAGCCTCCGTGGAAGGCCTCGACGGTGACTGCATGAAGCGTTTGCCACGCCCGACGTTTTATGAACCCATGCAAAGCAAGCCACGTGTCGCGAAAAATGAGTCTGCACCGACGACTGAAGGAGCACCTAAATGATTGAAGTTAAAGAGTTACGCAAGCAGTTCGGTGCAGTGGCCGCAGTGGACGGAGTGACGTTCACCGCGCCCTCGGGGGCGATTACCGGCCTGCTTGGTCCAAATGGTGCTGGCAAAACCACGACCATCCGCATGCTCGGCTCGCTGATCGACATCGGCAGTGGCACGATCAAGATCGATGGCGTCGATGTAGGCCGTGAACCAGAGAACGCACGTTTGGTGTGCGGCATCCTCACCGACGCGCGTGGCCTTTATCCGCGTTTGACGGCGCGCGAGAACATCCGCTACTACGCACAGATTCGCGGCGTCGACAGCAGCCGCAGCGAGGCGACGATCAACCGCTTTGTCGAATGGCTCGACATGAAAGAGATCATCAACCGCCGCACCGAAGGTTTTTCTCAAGGCGAGCGCATGAAGGTGGCCATTGCGCGTGCATTGGTGCACGAGCCGAGCACGGTGGTGCTCGACGAGCCCACTAACGGCCTCGACGTGATGACCACGCGTGCATTGCGGCAACTCATCAAACGCTTGCGTGCAGAAGGGCGCACGGTGATGTTTAGCTCGCACATCATGCAAGAGGTTGCCGCGCTCTGCGATGAAATCGTCATCATCGCGCGCGGCAAGGTGTCCGCTCAGGGCACCACGGACGCGCTACTTGCACAGAGTGGCGCTGAAAACCTCGAAGACGCATTCGTGCGTCTGGCCGGTATCGAGGAAGAAGCCCCTTCCGCTGAGGAGACGTTTGCGTGAACACGACCAATCAAAAAAACGTGGCTAACCGCCTGCCCAGCCGCTTGCAGACAATTTTCACGGTGGCGCGCAAGGAACTCATCGACCACATCCGCGATAAGCGCACCATCATCATGGTGTTCTTGCTGTCTATTGCGCTCGGTCCGCTCATCCTCATGGGCTTGGGCTTTTTCATATCCAATATGGAGAGCAAAGCCGAGCGCCGCGAGATTTTTGTGCAAGGGCAGGAACACGCGCCGGAGTTGATGAACTTCCTACAGCGGCAGGACTTCCGCGTCATGACGCCCAAGGCGGACTTTCGCGCTCTCGTCGAGGCAGGTAAGCATGACGCCGTGTTGGTGATCCCCAAAGACTTTAGTCAAAAGCTATTGCAGGGTGAGGCCAAGTTAGAACTCGTGTACGACGACACGCGTCAGGGATCGTCCAGCATGACGGTTCGTCCCATCCGCAATGCCGTGCGCGCATTCAACGCAGAGCTTGCGTCACAGCGCTTGATCGCGCGAGGTGTCGCCCCTGGCGTGTTGCAGTCCATCGAACTCACCGACACCAATTTGGGCTCTGCGTCTGCGCGCGCAGCCGGGCTGCTGTGGATCATCCCATGGGTGACGCTGTTTGGATGCGTCGCGGGTGCGATGGCCATGGCGATCGACTTGGTCGCGGGCGAACGCGAGCGAGGTTCGCTGGAACCAATTCTCATGAACCCCATCAGCCGCGACGCACTCGTGGTAGGTAAAGCGCTAGCCCTCTCGGTTTACAGCCTCAGCATTGCGCTGCTGACCTTACTGGGATTTGCGTTGATGCTGAAGTACGGCAATTTACCCTCCATCGGCACCGTGTTGTCGCTCTCCGCGGCCCAGTACGCTGGCTTCATCATCATGGTGGCGACCTTTGCGCCGGCGATGACGGTGTTGATGATGGCGCTCGGTACCTACGGGCGCAACTTCAAAGAAGGGCAGACGTACGCCAATTACTTCCTGCAAGTCATCGCGATGATGCCTTTCATCACCCTGATCGGCGACATCAAGGACGCGACTTGGCAGCTTTTCGTACCGATGATGGCGCAGTTGATGGTGGTGACGCGGTTGCTACGCGGCGAATCGGTCGACTTCATGCATTACGCGATTCCGGCTGCCATCAACGTCGCCATTTTTGTTGGTGCGGTGGTGCTGATCACGCGTCTGTTGCGCAACGAAAAGATCATTTTCGGCCGCGCCTGACCGCTGGGACGCGTCTCGAAGAACAAAACCCTACTATTAGCGGGCGTTTTCAAGCAAAACGCCTTGAAAGCGCCCGTCTTTGCTAGGGTTTCTGATTTGTGGCAGGCCGCGCATCGCGTTTTCCGCTGCCAGCGGGCCTTTGCAGCGGTATTCAGCGGCGAATACGCAACCTCGTGCATTGAGCTTCGCTACACCTCCTCTATAATTCAAACGCTCGTTTGAATTTTGTGTCGCCCACAGCCAGCCAGTACTGGCGCCGTGCCGCGAACGTCCCCAGATCCTCCCCCTGATACTCCATATTCCATGAAGATTCTTGTCCCCGTTAAGCGCGTCGTCGACTACAACGTCAAGGTGCGCGTCAAGGCCGACCAAAGCGGTGTTGAGCTCGCTAACGTCAAGATGTCGATGAATCCGTTTGACGAGATCGCCGTCGAAGAGGCGGTCAAGCTCAAAGAAGCCGGCGTGGCGACCGAGATCGTCGCTGTGTCGATTGGCGTCACCCAATGCCAAGAGACGCTGCGCACCGCGCTCGCTATGGGTGCCGATCGCGCCATCCTGATCGAAACCGCCGAAGACGTTCAGCCGCTGGCGGTGGCGAAGCTACTCAAGGCCGTGGTCGATAAGGAAACGCCGCAACTCGTGGTGCTGGGCAAACAAGCCATCGACGACGACTCGAACCAGACGGGG
>JAJTHU010000038.1 GCA_021300055.1 Nitrosomonadaceae bacterium
GTCGCGCCCCGGATTAAAGGTGTTGATCTTGTGGTCGCTCGCGTAACCCATCGAGAGGCCACAGATCAAGCCGTACTGCGCCGGCACATCAAATGCCGCCTTGACGGGTGAAGCCCAAGTCGCCAACGCGCCCTGCGCGCAGGTAGCGAGTCCACGCGCCTCGGCGGAGAGCATGATGGTTTGCAGCAAGATACCGGTGTCGAGCACCGAAAACTCGCGCAGACCGCGATGCGCAAACAAGAACATCACAGTCGGTGCACTGAAGAACTCAAAGTTTCGACGCATTTGCGCATTGCGCGCGGCCATGTCCTTGCGGTCGATGCCGAGTAATCCATACAAACCAAAGCCCGTCGCGCGACGCTTGGGCAACAAATCCGCAGGATACTCGAAGTGATTGTTGTAGTCGCCATCAGGCATGCCCTCGCGCGTCAACCACATCTTCAGTTTGCCCATTGTGCCTTGCGCCAGTGCGGCCATTCCCGTGTCGTATTTTGCGCAGAGCTGCTCGCGCAGAGAGTCGCGCAACGCGCCCTCGGCGATGGCGATGCGGTAAGGCTGCGTATTCGACCACGAGGGCGACCACGCGGCATCGGCGAGAATCTCGTCAAGCGTTGCACGCGGAATGGGATCGGCTTTGAAGTCGCGAATGCTGCGCCGCTGGCGCACAAGCGTTGAAAAGTCGGCTGGTGTCATCATGTGAAGAACCCTAGAGAGATGTCACGGTCAATGGATAGGACGAGTACACCGGTGCCCAAACGTGCAACGCCGTAACTTCCTCATTTTCGCTTCATTGGCGGGCGTTTCGTTGCCCACGTTATCGAAGACAGCTAGCGCTAATGCCTCACTGACGCGCCCCATCCCAAGTAGCGGAGAGCGCATACCCGCTATCGGTATGGGCACCTGGCTCACCTTTGATGTAAAGCCAGGCGAACCTGCGCGACGCGATTTGCTGCCGGTGTTGCAGGCGTTCTTTGACGGTGGCGGCACCGTGATTGACTCGTCACCCATGTACGGCGATGCGGAGGATGTCGTTGGCGAGCTGCTGCCGCTGGTGCGCGGTCGCGAGCGCGTCTTTGCTGCGACCAAGGTGTGGACGCTTGGTGAAGAGGCGGGTATCGGACAGATGGAGCAATCGCGGCAGTTGTGGCGTTTGCCACGCGTTGACCTCATGCAGGTGCATAACTTGCTCGACTGGAATCAGCATCTCAAGACGCTTCGCCGTATGAAGGATGCGGGTAAGGTTCGTTACATCGGTGTGACGACTTCGCACGGTAGGCGGCATGACGAGCTGGAACGCATCATGCGTCGCGAGCCGATCGACTTCGTGCAGTTGACCTACAACATGGTCGATCGTCATGCAGAGGCGCGCCTTCTGCCGCTGGCGCGTGATCTCGGCAAGGCGGTCATCATCAACCGACCGTTCGACGGCGGCGCCATGTTCGCCCAAGTGCGCGGCCGTGCGCTGCCCGCATGGGCGCGAGAGCTTGGTTGCGCCACTTGGTCGCAGCTATTCCTCAAATGGATTGTGGCGCACCCCGCAGTGACCTGCGCGATTCCGGCGACCTCGCGCGTGGGACACATGAAGGAAAACATGGGCGCATTGCTCGGCGCGTTGCCCGACGTGCAACAGCGTCAGCGCATGGTTGAGGCGTTCTCCCGCGCTTAGGGGCACGCCCACGCCCGCAATCGGGTCGATGGTTTCTGCATTTTGTCGGCGGATGCTGGCTCGGCAAAGGTGAGGCGCCTACGATGGCGCATCGATAGGTCTACACCTGTTGCGGCTCTTCCGAGCCGATCGTTTACAACCCGACATCGCAGAGGTCGACATGCGCCACTCCCAACCTACCCAAGATTCACACACTCTTTCGCGCCGCGCCGCGGCAGTACTTGCCGCGATCTCCTTGTGTGCGCTCGGCGTGGCGCCGACACCTGCTGTCGCCAGCGGTTTTTCTGCGGGCATCAAGATTAACGAAGATGCAACGCCACGCGATACCGGTCTCAACGTCTACCCAGGCGCGACCGTCGTGCCCCGAGGTAAGCAAAGTGACCACGACACTGCGAGCGTCGATTTCTCGTGGGGTGGCTACGGACTCAAAGTTGTGGCCGTCAAGCTGCAGTCGAAGGACAACCGCGACGCCATCGCCAAGTTCTACCGCGGAGATTTGCTGCGCTTCGGCAATGTGCTCGATTGCAGTGATGCGGCGGCGGTGGCGCGTGACAAGCTCGAGCGCGAATCGGGCGACGGACTCAGCATTAGTTGCAAATCGATTGATGCCAAGCGCAACGCACAGGTGTATCGCGTCGGTGAGAAACACGACCAACGTGTCGTCTCGATCCAACCTGCTAAAGGTGGCGAAGGCAACACAATCAGCCTTGTGCATATCCAAGTGCGTAAGCCCTGAGCGTGCAACTGACTCGCGCGCCGACTTCGGGCCGCGAGAGTTGTTAGACTGACATCGTATGTGTTGCGGGAGATATGCCCGCATCGGAGGTGTCATGCATGCTTGTTTGCTCGTGGGAATCGGCTTCGCGCTGGTCGCGCTCTGTGGTTGCGCACAGGATGCGCGTAATCAGTATGACTCTGTTTTTCTGAACCCCCGCATCACCGATGCCATTGTGGCGACCGTGCAAGCCGATATGGACGTTGCACAGGTGCAACGCCTCTTGGGAAAACCTTATCAGCGCATCCGCTTTGACAACTTGCGCGCGACCGCTTGGGACTATCGTTACGTTGATACCTGGGGCTATCTCGTTGAGTTGGCGGTGATGGTAGATGACCAAGGCAAAGTCGTGAACAAGATCTCTAAGCGATCGCTTGTTGATGACCATTAATGGCTGACGACCAATAAAGCGGGCGCGGAGCGGCGCCCTTCGTTGAACAGCGGCTCATGCAAGGCTTCCGGCGTTTCGTCGCAATCGACTAGCGTGCGCCGACCCGGGAACCTAATGTGCGGACTGCAGCAATACCACTGCAAGCTCCCACACTGTTCAACTACTCGGAACCGCCATGAACTCACCTCTCTTCGCCGCAGCGGGCATTGCCGCTGCCATGCTACTGTCTGCCTGTGCGAGCAATACTCCCGCACCCACTGCTGCGACCAACGTGGCGTCAGCGGGCGTCATGTATTGTCACAAAGACCGCCTATACACCGCAGGCAATGAATTGGTCTGCAACTGGACGTCTTCGGTCGCAGAAGCGTGCCGCGACACCGCACCAACTTCGCGTCTTGCAACCGGTGCCGTTTCCGGCGCGCCAACTGAGGCCACGCGCTGTGCATCTGGCGTATGGCTGGTGCAAGCGACGCGACGCAACGCTGGCTAATCAACAGCAACGACGTTACCCGATACCTGCTCAGCAGCGCGCGGTCGCGCGCTGCTGAGTGGTGCGCGTAATCGGCCTCTCATCCTCGGCGGATTAACATACGGCGTTGGGGAGCGATGCGTTACGGCATCGCCGTGCGCGCCCAACACCGACCTCCATTACGCTGAGGAGACGTTGCGTTGCAACGAGGCCCACAAGGCATATCGCTGTTGTTGTTCATTGTCGTCGCGCTTTTTACGCTGCCGCTCGCCCCCTTTGCGTGGGCGACGCTTGCGGGGGCAGCGCGCGGCCACTATTGGCGCTCGCGGTTATTGCGAGCCGGCGCAAGTTGCGTGCTGGTTTCAGCGTTGCCGCTGTTGTTGGTGGGCTTGGCAGCCAGCCTCGGTCTCACGCGCGCCCCTAACCCGAACCCTATCGGCCTGGGTCTTCTCTTTGTTGCGGGCGCAATCGTGGGTGCCGTGCTCGCACTGATTGGTGTCGTCAGAACTTGGTGGCAACTCGGTCAAGCAGGGTCGCTCGACTAATCGCGCGGCTGAGCATCGAAACACCAAAGATGATGACTGCAGGATTGCCCTCTCGGCTTTGCATTGTGGACGTGGAAACCACGGGAACGACAGCCACCGCGGATCGCGTGACTGAGGTGGGGATTGTCACCGTCGTAGACGGCCAAGTCGTTGATGAATGGTCCAGCCTTGTCAATCCGCGATGTAGCATCCCTGCGGAAATTCAAGCGCTGACGGGCATTACGAACGACATGGTGCGAGATGCGCCCGACTTTGCCGATATCGCCAGCCATATTCGTGTGCGGCTTGATGACGCTGTCTTTGTCGCACACAACGCGCGCTTCGACTACGGGTTTCTGAAGAACGAATTTCGTCGCATCGGCGATGCGTTTAGCGCCGACGTACTTTGCACAGTGCGTTTGTCACGACGGTTGTATCCGCAGTTCAGTCGCCACGGACTCGATCAGCTGCGTGAGCGCCACCAGCTCACCAGCGACGGCCGCCATCGCGCGTTGGGGGACGCGCGCGCCGCATGGCAGTTCATTTCGGTGGCGCATGCCGAGCATGGTGCAGACGCGATGGCTGCGGCGGTGAAGTCGTTGCGGAAGATGCCCAGTCTTCCGCCAC
>JAJTHU010000008.1 GCA_021300055.1 Nitrosomonadaceae bacterium
CGGATCGGGGTCTGCCCGCATCACGCGGGGGTCGGTGGCGCGGAAGGCAAAGATGTTGGTCACGCGGAAGGCACCAAAGCCCAGTGCCCTTGCCCGGCGTTCGCAGCGTTCCACCGTCGGGTCATTCTGAAGCTCGGTCGCTGTGGACGGGTTCAGCATTACGAACAGCGCCTTCGGCCCCGCCCTGTCCCAGGTGCGGGTCAGCAGGTAGCGATACCTTTCGCAGGGTGAATACACGGCGGTACTGTCCGCATCGCCTTTCTGATGGTGGCGGGTGATCATTGCAGCCTGCCGGATCGCTGCCCGTCAGCGTATCTTCGCGCGGCCCTCGGGGCAAGGCCGGGGCTGCCCGCCTTTGGCCGCCATGACATGCACGGCCATCAGCGCGCCCCTGCGGCAAAGACACGGCTGGGGTGCAACTCGCCGGCCTTGTAGATGCCCACGGCAAGGGCCCGGCCCTGATAGCTGGCCCAAGCTTCGTCGCCGTAGTCCACGGACGAGGCGATCACCATGCCGGGGTTGCCGTTGCGCAGGCGCGCGGCCCCTTCCGGGGTGGCGGGCAATTCGGGAAGGTCGGCCAGACCCTCTTCCAGCGGGCGCAGCAGGGCGTCGATCCCGGGTGTGCGCGCGAGGGCTTCGATCCGGTCCATCGACACGCCATCGGCGGCGTCAAAGGGGCCAGACCAGGCGCGGCGCAGCCAGGCCACGTGCCCAAGGCAGCCCAGCGCCGCCCCCAGATCGCGGGCAATGGCACGCACATAGCCGCCCTTGCCGCAGACCATTTCCAGTTCGGCATGATCCGCATCGGGGCGCGACAGCAGCGTCAGGCTTTCGACCCACAACGGGCGGGGGGCGATGTCCACCGCCTCGCCCTCGCGCGCCAGATCATAGGCGCGTTCGCCATCGATCTTGACGGCGGAAAACTGCGGCGGGGTTTGCAGGATTTCACCCCGGAACGCGGCCAGCGCCGCCTCAACCTGCGCATCGGTGGGGCGGCTGTCCGAGGTGGCGATGACGGTGCCTTCGGCGTCATCCGTGGTGGTGGACGCCCCGAAACACACCATGAAGCGGTAGCATTTCAGCGCATCGGTGATGTAGGGCACGGTCTTTGTCGCCTCGCCCAGCGCCACGGCCAGCACGCCCGTCGCCGCCGGATCCAGCGTGCCGGCATGCCCCGCCTTCTGCGCCTGAAACGCCCATTTGACCTTGTTGACAACGGCGGTGGAGGTGACCCCCGCAGGCTTGTCCACGATCAGCCAGCCAGAGAATTCTCTGCCCTTGCGCGTGCGGCCCATGATCGATCCCCCATCTGGAAAGCCCGCCTGCTATCGCAGGAAGGGGGGAGAGGGAAGACGGGTTCGGGAGATGGCCTGAGGGGCCGCGACAATTGCCCTGATAGCGATGACTCTGTCCGGCTGCTGACAGCGGGAATTGGGGCAACCGCAGATCAATGAACAGGCGGCAAGCCCACTGCGGTTGACCCAGCAATAGCCAGATGCTGAAGCCTGCTTCTGATTGGGATCAACCTCAATACGAATCACCTTGTTGCGAAAGAGAAAGTGCTTCAGGATGATGGTGTGACCAATGCAAATGCCAAGGATGGATGGCTGTGTGGACCGTTGCGCATGCGGTGACTGAAAAGCTGCATCGGGCATTCATTCGCAAGCCGATCCGCTGGGTCGCGGAAATGACGCTTTCAGTGATTGAGTCTCTATTTTGCTTTCGTCCGGTCACTCAGAGGCATCGTATGATTGGCGGTGCAACCAGCTTCCAGGCAGCATGGCGGGGATGCCTCATGTTCAGGTTTTTGTTTCGGCTTGATTTTGCAACAGCGATCTGCGCGATTGTGATTTCAGCATCGTTTTCGACTTGGGCCCAGGCAGATGCTCCGATCAAGCTGACATTCGCCCCAATGCATCCAGAGAGGGCAAGTTCGAAATTTGAACTGGAAATCACAGAGCCGCCGGAAGGCATCTCCTTTGTCCTTTTCGAAATGCGCATAGTACGATTTGAAGATGTTCCTGTAAGCGAAATGCGACTTTCATTTGCATGTACTCAGGGCATTTCGATCTGTGGACTGTCTTTTGACGGGAAGAATAAATTCGGGTCAGCCGCAATTTTGCTGGATGAAGACTTAAATCAAGTGAATCTCTACAGATTCGATCTATGCAGAATCAAATATGTATTTACAGATTCGGCGTACTACTACTTGTTCAAGTTTGACTGGAGTATTGATGAGGCAAACATCAAGTACTACGACAGCAGAAGACTGCCGCCTGATTTTATGGGTATCGACTCGTGGATTCTTATAGAATCAAACTGCAAAGGAGCCTGATATGATTTGCGCCCTGTTTTTTGATACCGAGCGCGACAGGGCAGACTGTACATGCCATGTATCTTTAAACTGACTTTGCGAATCGCAATGGCGACGCCAACCTTGATTTATTCTGTGATTGCTTTTTCTTGTTGGCGCAGGGGTAGTAAATGACGGACATTACAACCAAGCTTCATGGAGTATGGCGGATAAGCCCAGTATTCGGGCTTTCGTTTCCTCTCGATTGTGCAAGAGTAATCTGCGTGATTGTGATTTCAGCATTGTTTCCGACATGGGCCCAGGCAGATGCTCCGATCAAGCTGACATTCGCCCCAATGCATCCAGAGAGGGCAAGTTCGAAATTTGAACTGGAAATCACAGAGCCGCCGGAAGGCATCTCCTTTGTCCTTTTCGAAATGCGCATAGTGCGATTTGAAGACGTTCCCGTGAGCGAAATGAGGCTGACCTTTAGCTGCACGCAGGGCGTGTCAATTTGTGGGACGCATTTTGACGGCAAGAATGTCTTTGCGCCCACGGCGATTCTGCTGGACGAAAATTTGAATTCACTACTTCGCGGCGGTTTCGATTTATGCCGCATCAGGTATATATTTACGTATCCGGCATACTACTACTTGTTCAAGTTTGACTGGAGTGTAGATGAGGCAAACATAAAATATTATGACAGCAGAAAGCTCCCACCAGACTTTATGGGTATTGAAGAGTGGGTGCTTGTGGACTCGAACTGCAAAGGAGACTGACATTGCCACAACGAGAGACATTATTGGCATCCTGATTTCTGATGCTGAGCGGGATGCACTTTCCAGACTGGCCTATGCCGAGGCGGGCAATATGTCCAACGTTTCTGAAACGTTACGTTATGGGTCCGTCGTTGACTCGGTAATCAACAGGGTTGCGGGAGGTACGGACAGATTCGGACATTCGATACTCGAAGTTATTGACAAAGCCGATCAATACAGCAGCATTCCAGATGGAACAAGGCGGGCAGATTTAAGATTAGCCCCGGCAAGCGTCAGAGCCGTTGTCGATGCACACATCAGCGCGAGGCTGGCCGGATCACCGTCCTTAATCAGCGTCGCCACTCACTATCTTAATCCCACTCTTGATCACGCAAAGCCTGCCTGGGAAAGTTGGGGAAAGAAGTTAACAAACACGACCATCGTCGGTTCTGTGTTTGATAAAGATGGAAATCTTCTGGAAAATTACAAGGGCCACTTTTTCGGTAATCTGCTGGATGAAATTCGACCCGAAACGTACATGTTGATACCAGGCGCGGTGCCGGGAACTCTTGTGGAGATTGCCTACTCCATTCGACCGAGGCCACGGCCAGATGACTCAGGGACCGGAGATCAGGAAGAGATCACAACTTCCATCCGACCGAGACCACGGCCCGATGACGGCGAATGCTTCCTCGCCGGAACCATGATC
>JAJTHU010000201.1 GCA_021300055.1 Nitrosomonadaceae bacterium
CCGAAGCTCATCATTCTTGGAAAGCGAACAACACGGCATCGGCCGGCGCTTGCGGACGGGAAAGAGCAGGGGCCCCGTGAAACGGGGATGCGACCCGAAGCAAGCGCGTCGTGACGGCAAGGTAGGTGTGACCGAAGCCGCAGCCCATCATTCTTGGAAAGCGAACAAGACGGCATCGGCCGGCACCATCGCACCTTCGTCAAACGCGACACGCTCAATCACCCCGGCACGCGGGCTGGTGATGGTGTGCTCCATCTTCATCGCTTCCATGATGAGGAGCGGTTGGCCTTTTTTCACTTCAGCACCGGCTGCGACCAAAACCTTCACCACACGGCCCGGCATGAGCGCCGTCAGGCGTCCACCCGCGCCGCTATCCTCGGGCTCGAAGTAGTACGGGTCGAACAAGTAAAGACCAATGCGCGTCTCCGGCGTCACGACCGAGAGTTGGTCGCCGCTGCGGATCACATGCACGTTGTGTGCCGCGCCTGAAACACGCACGTCGAAGACATCAGCCGATTTGGCCTCAAAGCTAAACGGCACGGTTTCGCCGAGGCAGGTGAGCGTCTGCAGGCCGTGCTGGTTGCGCACCCAACACTCAATAGCAGCTGGGCTGGCGGGGTCTTCCTTGAATTCAATCAATCGCGTCTGCGCGGCATTGAGTCGCCAGCCGGTAGCGCTCGACCACGGGTTGGCGTCGCACTTTGCGGTGTCGTCATGCAACACGCGCGCGCAAGCGGCTGCCAACAACGCGATGTTCATCGCTTGCGGCGCGAGCAAGTCGGCGCGATGCGTAGCGATAAAGCCGGTGTCGGTATCACCTGCAATAAACGCAGGGTGACCAACCAAACGCTGCAAAAAGCTGAGATTGGTTTTGACACCAATGACCTCGGTTTGCGCCACCGCAGACTGGATGCGCCGGATGGCTTCGTCTCGATCAGCGCCCCACGCGATGAGCTTGGCGATCATCGAATCGTAATAGACGCTGATAGTGTCTTTAGACACGACGCCGGTATCCAAGCGCACATCGCCTTCCGCATCGATGGACGGTGTGGCAAATACTTCAAGCAAGCCCGTCTCCGGCAGGAAGTCTTTCGCTGGGCTTTCTGCGCACAGGCGCAGCTCAATCGCGTGACCACCTGTGAGGATTTCTGACTGTGTGAGCGGCAAGGGCTCGCCCGCGGCGATGCGCAACTGCCACTCGACTAAATCCTCGCCCGTAATCATCTCGGTGATCGGGTGCTCAACTTGCAGGCGAGTGTTCATCTCCATAAAGAAGAACGAACGATCTTCACCAACGATGAATTCGATTGTGCCCGCGCCGCGATAGTTAATGGCCTTGGCTGCCGCAACGGCGGCTTCACCCATGCGAGCGCGCAGGTCATCTTGCACCTTCTCGATGAAAGGCGAGGGCGTTTCTTCCAATACCTTTTGATGGCGTCGCTGGATCGAGCATTCGCGTTCAAACAAGTGCACCGCATTGCCCTGACCATCGCCAAACACTTGGAACTCAATATGGTGCGGCTTGATGATGTAGCGCTCGATCAACACGGCATCGTCACCGAACGCGTTCTTGGCTTCGCGCTTGGCGGCGTCCAGCTCTTGCACAAACGTGGCGCTCGATTCGACCAAGCGCATGCCTTTGCCGCCACCACCCGCAACGGCCTTAATGAGCTGCGGATAGCCAACTTTCTTGGATTGCTCCGCCAGAAACGCAGGGTCTTGGTTGTCGCCGTGGTAGCCGGGCACGACCGGCACGTTGGCTTTTTCCATAAGTGCCTTAGCAGCACTCTTGGAACCCATTTTCTCGATGGAATCGGCTGTGGGTCCGATGAACACCACACCGGCTTTTTCGCATGCCGCCGCGAAGGCTTCGTTTTCAGAGAGGAAACCGTAACCGGGATGGATGGCTTCCGCGCCGGTGCGCTTGGCGATGTCCAGAATCAAATCGCCGCGCAGGTACGATTCTGCGGGGCGGGGCCCGCCAAGCCGAACGGCTTCATCGGCTTGCAAAACGTGCTGCGCGTGGACGTCAGCATCCGAGTAAACGGCGACGGTGCGAATGCCAAGACGCTTGCAGGTGCGGATGACTCTGCAGGCTATCTCTCCACGGTTCGCAATCAGAATTTTTTTGAACACGCTGTTCCCGTTCCGCTATTTCACGGTGGCAAGTTGATAAGCAATCATGAGCCACATGATGGAAAGCACCGTGCAACTCGTGAAAAACGCGTAGAAGCGATTCATCACCACGTTGGAGGTGCATTGAATGAAGCTGTGTGCGGCGCGCGCGGCGACGTACACCCACGCCAGCACCAGGAAAGCCGTTGAATACAGACCCGCAACGTAAATCACCAGCACCGCCACGTAAAACAACACAGGAACTTCAAATAGATTCCTGAAGTTGTCCGGCGCGCGTGTGTCGGTAATCGTCGCGGCCATTTGTCCTGAGGTTGCCGTCTTCTGTGGGTGGATGCGATTAGCTTTGTAGAACGCGATTCGCCGCCGCAGCATGGTTGCTGCAACCGCAACTACCAGCAAAAACATGGCGAATAGCGGCCAGAGGATGAGTTTGGCTTCCAAGAGCGCTCCTTATTGGTTATCCGGCGTGCTCGCGACCCACGCGGGCTTTCGTTTTTCAAGGAAGGCACGTACGCCTTCCTGACCTTCTGGGCTCACGCGCACGCGTGCGATCCGCGCAGCTGTGTCGGCGATGAGCGCATTGGAGAGCGGGGCGTTGGTCACGGCATCGATCAACATCTTTGCTTCGCGGATCGACTCAGGACCTGCCGCGAGAACGCCTGCCACCAACGCCTCGATCTTGAGGTCCATCTCGTCTTCGTCGTTGCATAACTCGTGCAGCAAGCCGAGGCGATAAGCTTCACCTGCGTCAAAGCGCTCGGCCGTCAAGAAGTAGCGTGATGCCGCACGTGCGCCAATAGCGTTGATCACGTAAGGCGAAATCACCGCCGGGATCAAGCCCAAGCGCACCTCGGAGAGCGAAAACGCCGCCTCGTGCGTACCAACCGCGATGTCGCAACAAGCCACAAGCCCCACGCCGCCACCATAGGCGGCACCTTGCACACGGGCGACGGTTGGCTTACCGAGGCTGTGCAGCGTCTTCATTAGCGTTGCTAAGCCCATCGCGTCTTGCTGATTCTCGATTTCGCTGTAGCCGGCCATGCGTTTCATCCAGTGCAGATCTGCACCCGCTGAGAACGACTTGCCGCTGGCAGAGAGCACCACAACGCGCACGTCGTCGCGCGCGTCAACTGCTTGCAGATGCGCCGTGAGGTCGGCGATCAACGCATCGTCGAATGCGTTGTGCTTATCAGGCCGGTTTAAGGTCACGATGGCAATCGGGCCATCGATTTCGGTAAGAACAAAGCTCATCGCAGTTACATCCTAAACACGCCGTATGTTGTTTTCTCAATCGGCGCATTGGCTGCCGCCGCAAGTGCCAGCCCCAAGACATCGCGGGTCTGCGCGGGGTCAATCACGCCGTCATCCCATAGGCGGGCGGTCGCGTAGTAGGGGTTGCCTTGTGATTCGTATTGCTCGCGGATGGGCGCCTTGAATTGCTCTTCTTCGTCTGCCGACCACTTGCCGCCCTTGGCTTCGATGCCGTCGCGTTTTACGGTCGCGAGTACGGACGCTGCCTGTTCGCCACCCATCACCGAGATGCGCGCATTCGGCCACGCCCACAGGAAGCGCGGGTTGAATGCGCGACCACACATGCCGTAATTGCCCGCGCCGAACGAGCCGCCGATGATGACAGTGAACTTCGGCACCTTGGCACACGAGACTGCGGTCACCATCTTGGCGCCGTCTTTGGCGATGCCGCCGGTTTCGTATTTCTTGCCGACCATAAAGCCAGTGATGTTCTGCAAAAACACCAGCGGGATGCCGCGCTGGTTGCAGAGTTCGATAAAGTGCGCGCCTTTGAGTGCGGACTCGGAGAACAAAATGCCGTTGTTCGCCACAATGCCGACGGGGTAGCCCATGATGTGCGCAAAGCCACACACCAGCGTGGTGCCGTAGAGTGCCTTGAACTCGTGCAACTCCGAGCCATCGACGATGCGCGCGATGACCTCGCGAATGTCGAAAGGCTGCTTTGTATCTTTGGGCACGATGCCGTAAAGGTCTTCGGCAGGGTATAGGGGCGCGACAGGTGCTTGCATGGCAAAGGGCGACTCACTGCCACCACGTTTGCGGTTGAGGTGCGCGACGATTTCACGTGCAATGCCTAACGCGTGCTTGTCGTTCTCAGCAAGATGGTCAGTCACGCCAGAGGTGCGTGAATGCACGTCACCACCGCCGAGCTCTTCTGCGGTGACCACTTCACCGGTCGCGGCCTTCACCAATGGTGGACCACCCAAGAAGATCGTGCCCTGATTCTTGACGATGATCGATTCGTCGCACATTGCCGGGACATACGCACCACCGGCCGTACACGACCCCATGACGCAAGCGATCTGCGGAATCGCCGCCGCGGACATGTTCGCTTGGTTGTAAAAGATGCGACCAAAGTGCTCTTTGTCCGGGAACACTTCGTCTTGCAGCGGCAGGAATGCGCCGCCGGAATCCACCAAGTAGATGCAGGGCAGGTTGTTTTGCATCGCCACTTCTTGGGCGCGCAGATGCTTCTTGACCGTCAGCGGGTAATACGTGCCGCCCTTGACCGTCGCGTCATTTGCAACGATGACGCATTCAATGCCCGATACACGCCCGATGCCGGTGATGACACCTGCCGCAGGGGCATCGCCAGGCTCGCTGCCGTCGGTCTTTCCATCGAATTTTCCATAAACACCCCACGCAGCGAGCGGGGAAAGCTCCAGAAACGGCGAACCCGGGTCGAGCAGGGCGGCCACACGATCGCGTGGCAGCAACTTGCCGCGTGCGGTGTGCTTCGCGTTGGCCTCGGCACCACCACCTTGCGCGACGCGCGCCATGTTGGCCGCGAGCGTTGCCGTGAGAGCCTGCAAGTGCGCGGCGTTCGCGAGGAACGCCGGGCTGTTGCGGTCAACTTGTGTACGAATTTGCGGCATGGCTATTTCTTACCTGATGTGGAGCGATTGGTGGAACGATCGGCGACAAAGTTGCCGTTAGGCTGATAGAAAGCAGCTTGTGTGACCGCGCCAGATTTGTCCCGTACGAATTCGATCGAAAAACCACTGAGGTTTCGTACGTTGAACTTGGTGTCACGATTACCGACGAGTTCACGCGTGGGCTGGCCCGCGATGGACATCGTCAAAACGTTATCCTCGCGCAGCGCAATGATGACGCGCGTCGGGCCGAGTTCATATTCGCCAGCGAACATGCCCAAGAATTTCGGGTCGGTGAAGCGCTTGTCTGGCAGGCGCGCAAATTCGATAGGCTTCACCGCTGGTTCGATCGCGCCGCGTATCGCGGAGACTTCGCCGCTGTCATTGGTCACGAACGTGAAGCGGTTGCCGCCTAGCTCGTTGATCTTGTCGTTGGGCACTTCAAACATTTCAAAGTGATAGTGCTTGAGCGCGCCGGTAAAGCCGTTGTAGGTCAAGCGTAACTCGTTGGTCGCGGCATCGCGGGTGACGCTCATCACGCCGTAGCCTTTGTTCTCGTAGTCTGCGACGTACTCATCGAGCGGGTGTGCAGGCTTGGTGTTGGCTTTACGTGGAGTGAGGTTTTGCTTCTTCGCGGCTTCCTCAGAAGCTTTCGTCTTTTCCTTGCGATCCCAATTGCGGCCGCTCCAGTCAATCGGCTTCATGCCGAGCAAGCGGTCGTAAACGGCGTAGCTCAAGATCGAGGGCAGTGGCGAGCTGCTCATGTTGACGGTGGTGAATACACCTACGCCGCGTTGCGGCATGAACGACAGGAGCGACGATGCGCCCGGCATATTGCCGCCGTGGTGCACCAAACGCTCACCGCGGTAGTGCGTCAAGAAAAACCCCATGCCGTACTGTGTCGCGGCAATTTCGGGCCACAGACGCGCATCGGACATCACCATTTGCGGGTTGGTCATTTCCACAATGTCTGCGGCGTTGATCACGCGCTTGCCCTCAAACATGCCGTTGCCCAAGTACATGAGCAAATAGCGCGACATATCTTCGACGTTGGAGTTGATTGAGCCAGTCGGCCCCATCGCATCGAGCGGCGTGTAGGAGAGCGCGACCGGCTTTTCGTCTTTGTCCCACTTGTAGCCAGTGCCGTGGTCCTGCGCTTTCAGCAAATCGCTGATGGCAAAGTTGGAGCTACGCATACCGAGCGGCTCGAAGATACCCTTCCGGACCAATGTCTCCAAATCGCTTCCCGCGAGTTTGCCGCCCATGTAACCAGCGGTCATGAACATGAAGTTGTTGTATTGGAACGTGGTGCGCAGTTGCGCCGACGCTTCGAAATGGCGCAAGCGCTTATACAGATCTTCGCGGCTGGCACTGCTGTTAAACCATGACCAATCGTGGCGTGGCAAACCAGTGCGATGCGAGAGCATATCGCGCGGCGTGACATTTGCCGTGAGGTAATCGTCGCTGAGGCGGAAATCAGGCATGAACTCGCGCGTGGGGCGATCCCACGCCAGCTTTCCGTCGCGCACCAAGGTGGCCAAGCTTGCCACCGTAAAAGATTTCGTGACCGAGGCGATGGGCTGCACCGTGAGCGCCGTCATCGGCAGCTTCTTTTCAACGTTGCGCAGGCCGTAGCCGCGCTTCAAGATGACCTTGCCGTCTTTGACAACGGTGATCGCCGCGCCGGGCGTGTTCCAGCGCTTCAGTTGTTCTTCAACGAACTTGTCGAAGTCGGCGAGCGCCGGATCGGCGACGACCGCAAACGCAGGATCAGGGCGATCTGCCGATTCGCCGTAGGGTGGGGCGGGTTGGGCGAGGACGGTAGCGCTGAACGAGGCCACACACAGCAGCATGATTGTCCGAGTTGCAAATACGCTTGAGTTTGTTGCAAACATTTCTTCTCCTCGCTCGACCCGCTAGGTTATTGTTTTCAGCTGCGCCTTAAACCTAAGTTCGATCTCAGCCCGCCAGATCCCGCGCAATCACCATGCGCTGAATTTCACTGGTGCCTTCATAAATCTGCGTAATGCGCGCATCGCGGTAGTAGCGCTCAACCGGATAGTCGGCCAAGTAGCCGTACCCGCCGTGAATCTGAATCGCTTTCGAACAAACCCACTCAGCCGCTTCCGACGCGAACAGCTTGGCTTGTGATGCCTCGGAGAGGCAGGGCAGCCCTGCATCGCGCAGCCGTGCCGCGTGCAACACCAGGTGGCGCGCGGCGTTCACGCGGGTGTGCATGTCCGCGAGCAAATTGGCAATCGACTGATGCTCGACGATGGCCTTGCCAAACTGCTGACGTTCTTTGGCGTAAGCCAAAGCTGCCTCTAGTGCGGCGCGGGCGATGCCCACGGCTTGCGCTGCAATGCCAATGCGCCCACCTTCGAGGTTTGATAGCGCAATCGCTAGCCCCTTGCCGCGTGGCCCGAGCATGTTTTCCTCGGGGACAGCGCAGTCTTGCAGCGTGATCGCACAAGTGTCCGAGGCACGAATGCCGAGTTTGTTCTCGGGGTGGCCGACGATAAAGCCCGGCGTGCTGGTCGGCACCAAGAATGCGCTGATGCCTTTTTTGCCGAGCGATGGGTCGGTCACGGCAAACACAATCGCGAGGCTGGCGCGCTTGCCGTTGGTGATGAACTGCTTGGCGCCATTGATGACCCACTTACCATCGCGCAACTCCGCGCGGGTCTTGAGGTTGTTAGCCTCCGACCCCGCGTGTGGTTCGGTGACGCAGAAGCAGGCGAGTTTTTTGCCAGTCGCCAGATCGCGCAGCCAAGTTTGTTTCTGCGCGTCGCTTCCCCAGGTGAGCACGGGGCTACACCCGACCGAGTTATGTACGCTCATCAAGGTTGAGGTGCTAGCGTCTGCAGCAGCTACTTCTTCAATGGCGAGCGAGTACGCAACGTAGTCGCTGAAGCTGCCGTCCCATTCGGCGGGTACGGTCATGCCGAGCAATCCTAATTCGCCCATTTGTGCGACCACGGCATCCGGAATCCACTTCTCGGCTTCCCATTTGGCGGCGTGTGGCGCGAGCTCGTTCTGTGCAAACTCTCGCGCCATGTCGCGAATGGCGCGCTGATCTTCCGACAAGAGTTCGTTGTTCGTGGCTATCAACATCACTGGTCCGCTTTCTTCGCTGCGTCAGCGCTAGCTGCTGCGGCTTTGCTCGCGGCGTCCGAGGTGGCCTTTGCCTTATCGAGTGCCTGCACCTGCGTGCCGAACACTGCCGACTCCTTTGATTTTTCGCGGCTCTCTGCTCGTTGCTCGGCAGTGGGCTCTTTGCTCGACTCTGTCTTGCCGCAAGCACTCAGCACCAACGCGACGCAGGCGAGTGCAACGGTCAGATAACGATTCACCATGGCAGTAGCGCTCCGTCGTAGTTGAAGAATTTGCCATTAGCGCTGGCGTCCGCAGACGCGATCACTTTACGCATGCCGCTGATGCTCACCGATGGCTCAAGATCGGCGTTTGCGCCGCCCATATCGGTCTTTACCCAGCCGGGATGCATCACAAAACAGGTGACGCCGTGCGGGCCGTATTCATTGGCAGCGCACTTCACCACGGCATTGAGTGCTGCCTTGCTGGCGCGATACATCGGCGCGTTGCCGCTGGCGATATGCTCAATCGAGCCCATGCGGCTGGTGACAAACGCAAACTTGCCCTTAGATTTTGCGAGCGCGGGTGCGACCACTGGAATGGCTTGCAGGGCGCCGAACACGTTGGCGTGCATCACCGCGTCGAAGGACTCGCGATCCGGGGCGGTGCGCACGTGCGCGCCTTCTGGGCCAAAGACGCCGGCGTTGTAAATGCAAAGGTCTAGGCTGCGGCCATCGAGCGCGCGAGCGAGGCTGGCGAAACTCTCCGCCTCGTTGACGTCCAATCGCAGTGCGGTCGCGCCTTCGGCAGCGAGCAGGGCATCTTGCTCAGGGGAGCGGCAGGTGCCAAGCGTGAGCCAACTGTCCTGCCGGTACTGACGCACGAATTCAAGGCCAAGCCCGCGCGATGCGCCAATGATGAGTACAGATTGCATGATGCTCCCGGCGCTTGCGCGCGTTGTCTGAGTGGTTGGCAGACGTTGCCTGCATTTTGGGCTCGCGGCGCGGCCTTTTGGGCGTTGCCGCAGGACTCAACGCATTTTATCGGGAAGCAGGGCGACGAACCGCGGCGTTCATTCTTGCGAGCATGCCCCTGGATCGAACGGCGAGGTTCACGGTCTGGCTGTTTCGTCAGATTCTTCGAACTCGTCGAACGGCGAGGTTCACGATCTGGCCTATTCGTCGAATTCGTCGAACGGCCAGAGCGGCCGCGGGATGTTCGTGTATTTCAATGACTTGAAGTCGCGCGCGGCCGTACCGGGGCCACCCATGTAAATCACGCGCTTGGCGAGCGGGGCGAAAGCTGCATAGAAGTGCTGCATGGATTTGACGATGACGAGGCGCTTCGTCGTTAGATCAACGCCGGCATCGGCAAACTGGGTAAACACCTCCGCGCCATAGGCTTGCGTGCGCAAGGTATTGAGCACAATTTGTATCGGTAGCTCGCCTGGGACGTCGACGCTAACCAGCGCCGCATCACCCATGCTGGTCGGCAGGCCGCCAAAGATCATGTGGGCATTGTGCTTTAGCCCCATGACGGTGACTTCAGCATCAATCGGCTGACCGGAAAGCGCACCCACCTTGCCGCCGATGCGTAGCTTCAAGCGTGCGCCGACGCCCACGTCAAAGCAAAACTGGGTGGACACTGGGTCCCACAACGGCCCGATGATGGCGTTGCCGACGCCACGCGAGCGCAGCGCTTGCAATAGGAATGTGGAGTCACCGGCTGCACCCGCGCCGGGGTTATCGGCCGTATCGGCGATCACGACTGGCCCGCCGCTCACGCTGAGCGCCTCGTCCAGCGCTTCATCTAGCGCGGGGTGATGCTCGGTGGTGCTGCCGCGTGCAGCAATGACCATCTTGCCGATTTCTTCGGCCAAGTGTGCAGCGAGCGCCGCGTCGTTGTCGGTTACCACCAAGGTCTTGCAGCCCATCCCCGGAACATCTCCCCACGGAAAGCTATGGGCGATCGACACCGAGAGCACGCCCGGCAACTGCTCCATCTCTTTCGCACGAGCAACGATCGATTTCATCGGTTCGCGCGTGGTGTGCATCTGGTCGATCATGTGGCAATCAAACACGGCACTGACGGGGCGTATTTTTTTCTCGACCGCTGCGACGCAGAGGTCAACCAGCTCGAAGGCGCGCTCCATGATGTCGGTGTGCGGGTACTCCTTGAACGCGACCAAGATATTGCTCTCGTGCACCATTTCGTCGGTGAGGATGCAGTGCAAGTCGAGCTCGGCCCCGATGATGACGTCTGGCCCCACGATCGCACGGACCCGACGCAACATGTCGCCTTCGCAGTCGTCGTAGCCATCGGCAATCATCGCACCGTGAATACCGAGCACCACCAGATCGACGGGCATTGCGAGCTTGAGGTCCTCAAGCATTTCGTCGCGCATCGATTCATAGGCGGACCGTGACGTGCGCGCGCCGGGCATGGCGAACGCGCACAGCCCTTGCACGATTTCCCAGGGTTGATTGCCTTCTTTTTTGCGCTGCTTTAGGGCCGCTAGCGGTGCGGTGAAAAGGTTCGGCTCATCGCCATGCTCATCCGCGCGCACCAGAAAGCACTGTTCGTACGCCTCAATCCCGGTCGGGATGGGCGAAAAGGTGTTTGTTTCTGTCGCAATGCCGCCGAAAAAGATCCGCATTTGAATTTGAAGCTCAAGTAAATACGGGCGTTTTCAGGCATTTTTGCCTGGAAACGCCCGTGGATGCTGGGGTTTGAAAACCAGAAACTGCGCGAGCTTCAGATCATTTCAACTGCGATTGCTGTGGCTTCACCACCTCCGATACAGAGAGAGGCAATGCCGCGCTGACCACCACGCGCCTTCAGAGCATGCAGCAAGGTCACAATCAATCGCGCACCAGATGCGCCAATCGGATGGCCGAGCGCGCAAGCGCCGCCATTAACGTTGACTTTCGCGTGTGGAAGGTTGAGATCCTTCATCGCGGCCATGGTGACGACGGCAAAGGCTTCGTTGATCTCGTAGAGGTCCACGTTGTCAGGGCTCCAACCAAGGCGCTTGTGGAGCTTGTCGATCGCGCCGACGGGTGCGGTGGTGAACCACTCGGGTTCATGCGCGTTGGAGGCGTGGCCGACGATGCGAGCAATCGGGGTGAGTCCTTTGGCCTTGGCGTCCGACTCTTTCATCAAGATCATCGCGGCGGCGCCGTCAGAGATGGACGACGACGATGCTGCCGTCACGGTGCCGTCTTTATTGAACGCTGGTTTGAGCGAGGGAATCTTTTCAGGTTTGCAGAGGCCGGGCGGTTCGTCGGTGGCGAGTTGCACATCGCCACCTTTGCCGGACACCGTCACAGGTGCGATTTCAGCGACAAACGCGCCGCTGGCAACCGCGCCTTGCGCGCGCTTAACGCTCTCGGCAGCGAAAGCATCTTGGTCAGCACGCGTGAATCCATACTTCGCGGCGGTGGCGTCAGCAAAAATGCCCATCGACTTACCGTCGTAGGCGTTTTCCAAACCATCAAACGCCATGTGATCGAGCGCCTTGAAGTGGCCATAGCGATAGCCCTGGCGTGCCTTCGGGAGCATATGGGGCGCGTTGCTCATGCTCTCCATGCCGCCGACCAATACCGTGGCGGCCGAACCGGCCATGATCGCGTCGTAGCCCATCATCGCGGCCTTCATGCCTGAGCCGCACACCTTGTTGATGGTGGTGCAAGCGGTGCTCTTGAGCAGATCGGCGCCCAGAACGGCCTGGCGCGCTGGTGCTTGGCCGAGCGCGGCAGGAAGCACACAGCCAATGATCGCTTCGGTAATGTCCTCGGGCTTCAAGCCAGACTGGGCCACCGCTGCCTTGATCGCTACCGAAGCGAGTTGCGGTGAGGTTAGACCGACGAGTTGGCCGTTCATGGCACCGATGGGGGTGCGTTTTGCGGCGACGATGACAACGCTATCGTTTGCTTGGGACATGGGAGGTTCCTTTACGTTGCGCTTCGGGACACCGAGCGCTCAGGTCACTGATGAAGCTATTTTCGCAGACAAATGCTGCACTGCACGATCTACCGCCTGATTTACGCTTGCGGGGCTGACGCCTCGCTTACTGCATTAGGCGCTTTCGCCGAACAACTCCCGTCCGATCAACATCCGTCGAATTTCATTCGTACCTGCGCCGATATCGTATAGCTTGGCATCACGTAGCAAACGCCCGGTGGGGTATTCGTTGATGTAGCCGTTGCCGCCCAGGCATTGGATGGCTTCGAGCGCGACCTTCACCGCAGACTCAGAGGCATAGAGGATGCAAGCTGCCGCATCTTTACGCGCCGCGCGGCCGCGGCCTTGATCGAGCATCGTCGCGACTTTGTATGTAAAGGCGCGCGACGACTGCAACGCCACATACATATCAGCAACCTTACCTTGCATGAGACCAAACGTGCCAATCGGCTGACCGAACTGCTTGCGATCATGAATGTAGGGCAGCACGATATCCATTGCGGCTTGCATGATGCCGATGGGGCCAGCCGACAGTACGGTGCGCTCAGTGTCCAAACCCTTCATCAGCACCGTGGTCCCGGCGTTGACCGCACCGAGCACGTTCTCTTCGGGGATTTCGCAGTCTTCAAAAACCAACTCGCACGTGTCAGAGCCGCGCATGCCGAGCTTGTCGAGTTTTTGCGCGGTGCGAAAGCCCTTAAATCCGCGTTCGATGATGAATGCGGTCATCGCCTTGGAGCCTTGCTCCTTCGGCGCGGTGCGCATGTAAACGATCAGGGTATCGGCGTGCGGGCCGTTGGTGATCCACATCTTGTTGCCGTTGGCGATCCAGCGGTCGCCTTTCTTCTCCGCGCGGCAGGCCATCGAGCCGACGACATCCGAGCCTGCGCCCGGTTCGCTCATCGCCAATGCGCCAACGTGTTCGCCAGAGCAAAGCTTTGGCAAATACTTCTTGCGCTGCGCATCGTTACCGTTGAGATAAAGATTGTTCACGCACAAGTTGGAATGCGCGCCATACGCCAAGCCCACTGAGCCCGAGGCGCGTGAAATCTCTTCCATCGCCACCGAATGCGCGAGATAGCCAAGGCCCGTGCCGCCAAACTCTTCGGGGATAGAGAGACCCAGCAAACCCATGTCGCCGAACTTGCGCCACATGTCCATCGGGAAAGCGTTGTCGTGGTCGATTTGCGCCGCGCGCGGTGCGAGCTCGTCGTCGCAGAGGCGCTTCACGGTGTCGCGAAGCGCGTCGGTGTCTTCTGAAATGTGCGTATCAAAAATCATTCTTGGTCTTTCATTGCGCCGTCATTCCCACGAACAACCACAAGGGTTGCGCTGGGCGGCAATCTAATTTCTGCAACCTAACTTGGATCCCCGCCTACGCGGGGATGACGCATCGGCTGCCGCGCTTCAGCGAGCTGCGCTCTTGAATCGCGGGCCGAGTGCGTCATTTAGCCCCCATCCGAATTGCTCCGTCCAACCGAATCACGGCGCCATTAAGCACTTCATTCTCAACGATATGCTTTGCCAATGCGGCATATTCTTCGGGCGTCCCCAAACGAGGCGGGAAGGGCACTTGCGCGCCGAGTGACTCACGAATTTCGTCCGACATGCCTTGCAACATCGGTGTATCGAAGATACCCGGCGCAATAGTCACGACTCGGATACCAAACTTAGCGAGCTCGCGCGCGATCGGTAAGGTCATGCCGTTGACGCCTGCTTTAGATGCTGCGTAGGCTGCTTGGCCAATTTGGCCTTCAAAAGACGCTACGGAAGACGTGTTGATGATGACACCGCGTGTTGCCGTTTTGTCCAAACCCGCGTCCGGGGTCTGCGTGCTCATCGCGTGAGCGGCTAAGCGAATGACGTTAAACGTGCCCACCAAATTGACATTGACGGCGCGTGCAAAGCTAGCGAGGCTGTGTGGCCCTGTCTTGCCGACAATGCGTTCGCCCGGCAAGACGCCTGCACAGTTCACCGCGCCATGAATACCGCCGAACGCTGATTTACAAAGGTCTACGGCCGCCTGCACCGAAGCTTCGTCGGTGACATCGGTCTTAATGAAGCGTGCATTGCTACCGATCGCGGCGACGGTCTGACTGCCGCCGACCTCGTTGACATCAGCAATGACGATGTTGGCGCCCTGTGACGCGAACAGCTTGGCGGTTGCGGCACCTAAGCCGGAGCCGCCGCCCGCAATTAGAAAGGTGTGATTAGGAAACTGCATGTAGAAATGATGGTTGTGTGCTGACGCAACTCAGAGGAAAGAAAAGAGGAGAAATTATAGGCTGATGGTCGAGGTGACCCGAGCGCCGTCGTGCCTTTAGCGGCAGGACATCAAGCAGTTACGAGGCAATACGACACACGAACGCCTTATGTTTTATCGATGCTTCACCCACGACATGCGCGCGCCATTGACTGGTGCCGCACGCTTATCACGCCTATGCCACGCACTTAACCGACGCGTATCAATTGCATTCTAAGTGGATGGACTATTTTCCCGCGCAAACTGTCACGTGTTGTTGACTAGTCGTGAAACAACGAATATCGTTTACTCGTCGCCGCATGGTCCGACTGTTCGTGTTGACCATCTGCGACAAGAAAACAAACAAGCTGCGAAAACAAACAAGTTGTGCTCACGCGGCGCTCTTGCTAAGACCCGAAATGATCAGGGAGAGTAAATGAGTCAAATATTTGCGCGCGCCTCACGCGCCGTTAAGTTCTGCTGCGCGCTCGGTTTAGCGGGGCTGGTAAGTCTCTCTGGCGGGGCAATGGCACAAGCGGTACTGCCATCACCAAACGTTGTGTTGCTTGGCAATGCCAGCGCACGCCAGATGGTGCAGCAGCCGGATGGCAAGCTAATAGTGATGGGAGACTTCGGCGTTGTCGATGGTGTCGCGGGGGACTACGGCATCATCCGGCTCAACGCAAACGGGACGCGAGACCCTAGCTTCAATGTGACGCTCGATGATGCCGGCGCATTCAAGCTGCTTATCTCCGGAAACTTCTTGTACATCCTCGGGCAGTTCTCGCAAGTTAACGGCGTAAGCATTTCGCAACTTGCGCGCGTCAACTATGTCACCGGACAGCTTGACACCAACTGGCGCCCCAATCCGATCCCGCGAACGACAGGGCAGGTCGCCGTAGGAGACATTACCGTCGATCCTGCCGGGAACATTTATACCTTCGGTAGTTTGTATGACATCGGAGGTAAAACAAACGTTCGCTCGGCGAAGCTGTTGGCTTCGTCGCCGACTGGACAGGCAGATCCGGCGTACAGCGGCGCGTCGGTTTTCCCAAGCGGCCAGTCCACGCAGGACATCGTCGCCGGTCGCATTGTATGGAGCGCCGCACGAGGCGGTTCGGTATTTGTTTTCGGTGGATTGAACGGTTCAGTCGGGCCGCGGAGCCGCCGCGTTTACCGACTTGATCCGACCACCGGTCTTCACGACCCCTCGTGGTCGCCCAATCTGCAGGCAATTGACTTGCCGGTTTATGACGTCGTCGCGGATGCGAGTGGTGATCTCTATATAGCCGGACAACGCTTCGGCACCGCAGTAGCAGGTACGACCTTCACCGCGCCCAATACCATCGCAAAAATCCGCGGGTCTGATGGTCAGCCGGCGCCTGGGTGGAGCAGACAACCCGGAAACGTGACACAAACAACGCCGGACTTTGGTGCGTATTACGGACTCGCGCATGATGGCCAAGGAGCGCTCTTTGCGGTCGGCGGAGAGTTCTACAGTGATAGCACAGCCTTCATGGCGCTGAAGCTAGACGCGAACACAGGCGCGATCGATTCATCTTTCTCGCCAATACGCGTTGGTGCCGGCGGTCGTCAAGGCTCGGGGCTCGTCGTTGCATCAGACGGGCTTTTCTGGGCAGCAGACGCGACGTATGCGAACGGTACGCGCGCCGGGCCCATCTTGAAGCTTAACCGCGGCACGGGGGCGCCCGTGGCAGGGTTCTCGCCAAGCCTTCGAACGGTAGCGCAGGTTTCCACGTCAACGCGACTTGCCGACGGGCGCGTCGTCTTTGGCGGTTC
>JAJTHU010000322.1 GCA_021300055.1 Nitrosomonadaceae bacterium
CGCGAATGGGTTGGGTGGCTTCATGGGCGGCAAGGCCAACAACCCGCTGGCCATCAAGCGCTGGCTGCTTGCGCACGCAGGGGCCATCAAGCCCGATTCGTCGCTCTTCTAGGTGGGTGGGCGGCCATGACCCACGACCCGGTCTACGACACAGCGCGCGACGCAAGCCACAATCCGACAAACGACCCGCTCATCGACGAATTCGCCGACAGCCTTTGGTTATCGGACGGGCTTTCGCGCAACACCATCGACAGCTATCGCCGTGATCTGGTACAACTCGATCACTGGCTGGTAAAGACGCGACGGCCAACCTTAGAGCAACTCGACGCCAGCGATCTGCAGGCCTTTCTGGCGCATCGCATAGGCGTTGATCGCGCGAGTCCGCGCACAACGGCGAGACTCACTTCCACCCTCAAGCGTTTTTACCAGTACTTGCTGCGCGATAAGCGCGTGACCATCGATCCCACAGCCGCGTTGGAGTCGCCAAAGCTGCCGCGCAGTTTGCCGAAGTCACTCTCCGAAGCAGATGTGGAGGCGCTGCTCAACGCACCCGATGACAACACCCCGCTCGGTTTGCGGGATCGCGCCATGCTCGAAACACTCTATGCAGCGGGGCTGCGTGTGACGGAGCTGGTGAGCCTGCCGATCGCACAACTCAGTGTGGTCAATCAAGTCGTGCGTGTCATTGGCAAAGGCAATAAGGAGCGCCTCGTACCGCTCGGTGAGGAAGCCACTAACTGGCTACAGCGTTACGTCGCGGAGGCACGCGGCGTACTGCTTGACGGCCGCACATCGGACGCCCTCTTTGTGACCACACGCGGCACATCGATGAGCCGCCAGATGTTTTGGAATCTCATCAAGCGTTACGCGATAGACGCCGGCGTGCGCGCAGACATCTCGCCACACGTGCTGCGTCACGCGTTTGCGACGCACCTTGTCAATCACGGGGCGGATTTACGCGTGGTGCAATTGCTGTTGGGTCACGCGGACATTACGACCACGCAAATTTATACTCACGTCGCGCGTGAGCGCCTCAAGGCGATTCACAAGCAACACCATCCACGCGGTTAGTCCACCAGTCGATGCAATGAGTAAGCACAGCGAAACGCCAGCCACCACCGTGCTCAAGGCACACCATGTCGCCTACACCGAGCACGTTTACGAATACGTCGAACATGGCGGCACAGGCGTCTCGTCGAGCGCACTCGGCGTCGATGAACACCATGTCGTCAAAACGTTGATTTTTGAAGACGACAAACGTGCACCGCTTTGCGTATTGATGCACGGTGACTGCAAGGTTTCCACCAAAGAGCTCGCACGCCAAATCGGTGCGAAGCGCGTCGCGCCCTGCAAGCCTGAGGACGCGCATCGTCATTCAGGCTATATGGTGGGTGGGTGTTCGCCTTTCGGCTTACGCAAGCCGATGCCGATCTACATGGAAGCGAGCATCTTGGCGCTTGAGCGCATCTTAATCAACGGCGGACGCCGCGGCTTTCTGGTGGGGCTTGCGCCTGCTGAAGTGGTGCGTGTCGTGAGTCCGAAGATGGTGAACGTCGCACTACACGAAGCCTAGGAAGGCCACGCAAGGCACGCAGGCTAAATCAGCCCGCCATCGAATCCGAAGCGCCGGGAGGCGTTGCATCAATAGTCGGATCGTGCCGCGAGCGCGCGATCGTGACACCCAATTTGCGCACGCCGCGCATGTGGCCAATTTTGGCGACGCTAATCTTTACCCACTGCGCGTTGAAGTCGTGAAACAACACCTGCACGATATGTTCGGCCAGCGCTTCGAGCAGCTTGAACTTGGCCGTTTGCAGATCAGCGCGGATCCTCTCAACGACTTTGCCGTAGTCGATGGTGTCGCGAATCGAATCGCTCGCACCCGCCTTATGCGTATCGAGCCCAATGTCGATGTCGAACTCCAGCGCCTGTGGTTGCTGTTGCTCCCACTCGTAAACGCCGATCCAAGCGTCGGCACGAAATTCGCGGATGAAAATAATGTCCATTGTGTGGCGATGTGAGTGAGCGGCCTGACTAAGCAATATTTGGCTATTGTAAAGTGCCTGCCATGAATACCTTCTTAGCACTCGTCATTGCCTACTTAATCGGCTCACTATCCTTCGCGGTGATCGTGAGCAAACTCATGGGGCTGCCAGACCCGCACTCTTACGGTTCCGGCAACCCAGGCGCGACAAACGTGCTGCGCACGGGCAAAAAACTCGCAGCACTGCTCACCCTGCTAGGCGACGCGGGCAAAGGCTGGTTTGCAGTTTGGTTGGCGCAACGATTTGCCAGCGATTTCGCGCTCACGCCTGCGGCAATCGCCGGCGTGGCGTTTGCGGTTTTTCTAGGTCACCTGTTTCCGGTGTTTTTTCGCTTCGCGGGCGGAAAGGGTGTCGCGACAGCTGCAGGTATTTTGCTGGCGCTCAATGCTTGGCTTGGCATCGCGACAATGGCAACGTGGGTCATCATCGCGATCTTTTTCCGCTACTCCTCGCTGGCGGCGCTCGTCGCGTCGCTATTCGCGCCGTTCTACACGTTCTTTTTGTTTGGTGTCTCGCCGATGCTGCCCGCCGTTGCTGCCATGTGCGCGCTACTGATTTGGCGGCACAAGGAAAACATCACTAAATTGCGCAACGGCACCGAATCCAAGATCGGTGCCCGCAAAGATGCGCCAAGTGATGCAGAGGCCGAAACCAAACCATAGGATCGGCGAGCCTTTTCAGGCGTTTTCGCCCCAAACTGCCTGCCAGTCGGGCATTTTCATCTTTATCCAATCCTATGTTTCGGCGGCACCCAACGCCAGAGCGCGATCACCAGCGCGAGGATGAAGGAATATAGGGTGCCGAACAGCCACAGCGGCACATCCCAGTAAATCCACTCGCGGACGGTGCGTGCCACCAAGCTTTGCTCGGTCGCCACGCCTCGGAGGGCATCCTCCCAGATTGTTAGTGGGCAGACGACGCCGAGTAGCGCTTGCAACGTAACGATCAGCCAAGACACCAAGTGCAGCGCGCGCCACCAGCGCACCCTGACCCATCGCCACCTGCGCCATGCACCGAGCGGAATACAGAGCGCACCGCCGACGTTGAAGGCGATGACGGCGACGTGCACCAGTAGGACTACATCTGCAGCTTGCATCGCCCCATTTTGACGCACGGTAAGTAACCGCGTCGGCGACGCGCCAAGTACTCGCGATGGAACTTTCTGGATTGCACGAGGACCTACCCGGCGTGTTCCGATGCCTCATTGTCTGACCGTAACCGGCAGGAATTCATCTCCAAAACGGGGCGGTTCATCAGAGGAGATTCGGCTTTATCGCATTGGCGCAACTTCCGCACCGAAACACCCCGAAAATGCTTGCACTGCACTAGGCTGCCGCATAGACTTCTGCGCCTATTGTTGGCCCTGCCTGCGATACATATCCCCAACCAAATTAGGGTTTTCTTATGAAGACGTATTCACTACCCTCGTTGCTCGCCTGCCTCGGAGTGGGCATGAGCATTGGACTCGCGCTGACGCTACCGAACGCGAACGCGCAATCCGCACCAACAGAAACGATCACCGCGACCTCAACCGCCCTCAAAGCCAGCGCGATTCCAGTTGACCAATGGGCACGCCGCCCAGAATTCAACAACATGTCGCTCTCGCCCAATGGCGATTGGTTGGCTGCGATTTCACCGTTCAAGGGACGCAACAACCTAGTAGTGATTAATTTGGCGGAGCGTTCGCGCCGCATCTTGACGAGCTTCGAAACCACGGACGTCGCCAACTTCTATTGGGTCAACAACAAGCGCATCTGCATGCGCGTTTCCGACGGCCAAGACGTCACCGGTAACTTCAACTACCGCGGAACGTTCTGCATCAACACCGACGGCACGGAGTTTGCTGATTTCACGCGTATCGACCGTCGCAGCAGTGCAGACCAAGGCAGAGCGATTCTTTTTAATCCCGTGCGCGCCGTCGGCGGCGATTCGAACGAGTACATTGTCTCTATGCGCGCGAGAACAACTGCGTCGGTAGACCTCTACCGATTCAACACGATCAACGGGCGCTATCAGCTGCTCACATTCAACAGCCCGGGCGACGTCCAGAGCTGGGTGCTGGATCGCAACCAAGTCCCTCGCGCTGCATTGACCTTTGAGCCGAGACAGGGTAACGAGACCTTCCGCCGTGTCGGCGTCTGGTACCGCGAATCCGCTGACGCCAAGTGGGAGAAGCTGTTTGAGAACAGAATCACTTGGGGCGTGCCATACGGTGATTCCATGCAGATCTTGGGGTTTGACTACGATAACAAAACTCTATTTGTGTCGGCACGCATTGGTCGCGATAAATTTGCCGTCTACAAATATGATCCTAGCACCAAGAAATTAGGCGACTTGGTATTTGAGCATCCGCTAATCGACATTGAAGACGGCCTGCTCTTTAGCAACGAAAAGAAGAAGCTTGTCGGTATCCGCTATTCGGCGGAGATGCCGGTTACGAAGTGGTTCGACCCCGAACTGGAGAAACTCCAACAGCAGCTGGATGCAACGCTAAAGGGTATGGTTAACAACATTGGCATTGTAGAAGAGAAAACCAAGCGGATTCTTGTAACTTCCGTTTCGCCGACGCATGCTGGGCAGTACTACCTATTCGATAACGAAACCAAATCGCTTGAGCCTCTGGTCAAACGCCGCGACTGGCTTCCTGAACAAGCAATGTCTGAGCGCCGATTCATTAAGTACAAGGCCCGCGATGGACTCGAAATCCCAGCGTGGGTAACGATTCCAAAAGGCTCGACCGGAAAGAACCTGCCGCTGGTAGTGCACATTCATGGCGGTCCACAAGTACGCCAGTATTTCGGTGTTCAGTGGAACAATGAGCGCTGGCCAGTCGCGCAGTTTCTGGCTTCGCGAGGATATGCGGTCCTCGAGCCTGAGCCGCGCGGTTCAACGGGTTTTGGCGATAAACACTACTCTGCTGGCATCAAGCAGTGGGGGCTCGCAATGCAAGATGACCTTACTGATGGCGCATTGCACCTTGTGAAGGAAGGCATCGTCGACAAGAGCCGGATGTGCCTCTATGGAGGCTCGTACGGAGGCTACGCGAGCTTGCAAGGGGTTGTTCGCGAAGGCGACCTTTTCAAGTGCACGATCCCAATCGTTGCGGTGACGGACCTGTTCATGCTCCAACAAGTGCAGCACTCAGACATTGCGGAGCGCGGGGACAAGTCTCTCGACACAGAATTCACCGTTGCCGTCGGCGATAGTGTCCGCGACAAGGAACAGTTCACACGCACGTCTCCGGCGCGCAACGTCGACAAAATTAATGTCCCCGTTTTGATGTTCCACGGCTCAGATGACCGCCGCGTTCCAATTATTCATGCGAATGAGTTTGTCAGAGCGATGCGCTCATCAGGTCGCGGAGGACTGATTGATTATGTGGTTTATAACGGCGAGGGACACGGCTTTAACAAAGACGAAAACGTAATCGACCACATCCGTCGAACCGAGCAGTTCCTTGCAAAACACATTGGCGATGAAACGCAGAAAAAGCTCGCAGCTGTGTCTGCGTCAACTGTAGTCGCCTCTACGAAGTAGGTCGGAAACTGTCTCAACAAAAACGCCCGGCGCTGCCGGGCGTTTTTGTTGGTGGGTTCGGCGCGTCTCGATTTCGACGGGGAACTCTCCCATAGCGGGTCAGCTCAAAGTTTGCGCTTGCACCATTCAAAACCACCTCCTACACTTGCTAAATATCGCTGCCAACGACACCGCAGTCGATTTGAGCCTACTGCATCTCTTTTGAGCGAGAGTGAACTCATGAACAAGCTAGCCCTTCTACTTGCTGCAACACTGTCTCTTTCCGTGGGTCTACATCCTTTCGATGCGCACGCGCAATCGCCATCCCCATCGCCCGCCCCGACCGCGGCAGCGCCATCGCCGATTCCGCTCGAAACCTTCCTGCGACGCCCGGAATTTCAGGCGATGTCGATCTCGCCAAACGGCGACCGCTTGGCGGCACTGGTACCCATCAAGGACCGCGACAACCTCGTTGTGATAGACCTTGCCAAGCGCACCCGCTCGGTCATCACGGGATTCACAGACAACGACGTCATTAACTTCAGCTGGATCAACAACGACCGCATTTTTCTACGCGTCGCAGATGGCAAAGATGCGCTTGGCGAAGCGCGTTATCGCGGCACCTACGCCATCAACGTTGACGGCAAAGGGCTGCGTGACCTCACCGATTTGCGCAGCCTCGCGCCGCTACGCTACATCTTAGGCGACACCAAAGGCGAGATGTTCGTCACGATGCGAGTTCGTAATCGCGCCATCGCCGACGTGTATCGCCTGAACACGCATACTGGTCGCTCCGAGCTGCTCACCTTCGATAATCCAGGCGAAAC
>JAJTHU010000354.1 GCA_021300055.1 Nitrosomonadaceae bacterium
CCGTGTCCTGACCGGCACAAACTTCAACGGTAACTCATTGTTGAACACGGCCGCAACGCTGTCGTTCCAAGTCGGCGCGAATAACGTTGCCACCGATCAAGTTTCACTGAGCACGACGAATCTGACCAGCGGCACCGGCGTGACCGCGGTGACCGGCGGATCAATTACCAGCGTTGCCTCAGCGCAATCAGCGATTGGAAGCATCGACACCGCCATCGACGAGATCACAACGGCACGTGCAACTTTTGGTGCGATTCAGAACCGCTTCGAGAACGTCATTGCCAATTTGCAGACTTCCGCAGAAAACCAAGCGGCCTCACGTGGTCGTATCGTCGATGCCGACTTTGCTGCTGAAACGGCGAATCTGTCGCGCACGCAGGTGCTGCAGCAAGCTGGCATTGCGATGGTTGCACAGGCGAACGCGCTGCCAAACAATGTCATGCAATTGTTGAAGGGCTAAGCTTTTTTGGTACAACGGCGGGCTCAGCAATAGCAAACACCCTATTGCGAGTGCAATTTATGCCGAAATGCTAAGTGAGCGTTCTCGCTTCGCGAGTATTTCGCAGGACTCACGACCGGCCTCGGCTGGTCGAGGACTTTTATGGCCATCTCAGCATCCGGTGTCGGCAGCGGCATCGACATCAACTCGCTCGTCTCTCAGCTCATGGCAGTCGAGCGCAAGCCGCTCGAGCGTCTTGGCTCCGACCTCAAGCAATTGCAGTCGAGCATCAGTGCGTTCGGCAAAGTTGCAGGGGCGATCTCAGACTTCCAGACCAGCCTGCGCGATCTCTCGCGACCTGATCGCTGGATGGTCTACAAGGCCACGACTGCAAGCACCGCATTTGAGGTCGCGGCAGGATCTGCGGCGACAGAAGGCGACTACAGTATTCGCGTAGACAAAGTCGCACAGACGCTACGTGTCGCGGCCACACCGGTGGCAGACGCCAATGCAATCGTCGGTACCGGCTCGCTTACCATCACCCTTGGCAGTATTGATGCGACAACCAATGCGTTCGTTGCCAAAGCGGGCGCCACGCCAGCAACGGTGACAATCACTAACGGATCGCTCTCTGGCATCCGCGATGCAATCAATGCCGCTAAACCCGGTGTAACCGCGTCGATCGTCAATACGGGCACGGGGTCACGACTAGTGCTGACCTCAGAAACGACCGGCTTCGAGCAAGCGTTTCGCATCGACGTCGCTGATGCCGACACCACTAATACTGACACTGCGGGCCTTTCGGCGCTTGCGTTTGCTCCCGCTGGGGTTAATGGCGCCGGAAGAAACTTGGCGCTGCTGCAACGCGCTCAAGATGCTGAAGTGACAATTAACGACATCGCGGTACGATCGCCGAGCAATAACCTCAGCGACACGGTTACTGGCTTGTCCATCAAACTCAAGGCTACGACAACTCAGGCTGAGTCGTTCTCTATCACCCGTGATACGGAAGCGATCGAGAAATCCGTCAATGCCTTCGTAACCAAGTACAACGACCTGCAGAAACTACTGGTTGCGCAGACCCGCGTTTTAGAGGGCACCACTAATCAGTCGCCGCTGCAAGGCGACTCGGCCGCGCTGTCAGTACTGCGCCAGTTGCGCAATGCGGTTTCAGGCATCTTTTCCGGCCAGACTGGAGATTTCACTCGCCTGAGCGAAGTTGGTGTCTCAGTGCAACGTGACGGGACGCTCCAACTCGATACCACTAAGTGGCGCAGCGCAAGCGCTGATATCGTCAAAGTGGCGAGGCTCTTCTCTGCCGAAGGCTCACCAGGGGTCGCGAACTCAACCGGACTCGCGAAACGCCTCGCGGATCTAACCGAATCGTGGATTGGCACCAACGGCCTGATCACCTCTCGAACCGACGGCCTCAATAAGAGCGTGACAGTCAATCAGCGCGCACAGACGGACCTGCAGGGCAAGCTCAGCCGTCGCGAGCAGCGCCTGCTCGCCCAGTACCAAGCCATGGACGCGCAGGTTGCGCAACTACAGTCTTTGGGCAACTACGTCGGTCAGCAACTGACCGCCCTCAGCCGGACGAACTCAAGCAACTCGTAACAGGTCTTGATGGAAGCCCCCGCGCAGCTTCCTCGCATATTGAATAGCAGACCTCAAAAAGACCTCAAGCCTTTCGCGTCTCCGCCGATATAAAGCACATACCTAACCAAATGTGCGACCATCATGTTCGGAAACCACTCCCTCGGAAGCTCAGAATTTGGACAACGCGCCGCAGCAGGCGCATACATGTCGACCCATGTGACCTCAGGCACCATGTCGGCTAACCCGCACCAATTGATCTGCATGCTCTTTGAGGGCGCAATCGAAGCAATCGGTCGCGCGCAAGCAAGCTTGCAGACCAAGGACATCGAAGGTAAGAACCAAGCGGTAAGCAAAGCACTTCGAATCATTGAAGAGGGCTTGCGTGCATCGCTAGATCGGCGGATCGGCGGCGAGATCGCGCAAAATCTCGACTCGCTGTATGACTACATGGCTCGCCGCCTCCTTGCAGCGAGCTTGCGCAATGATGCAGCTGGCATCGCTGAAGTTGGAACCCTCCTGATTACCATTCGCACGGCCTGGGAGCAGATTGGCGGCACTACACCCGCCACTATCCCAACTCTTACGCGCGCCCACTGATGGCTCGCCGCGCGTCGCCAATGGTCACCCGAAGCACCCTAAGGGATCGTCAAGCCATGTCATCTACACTTCTTCATTACTACGAGTCTCTTGCATCTTCAAGCCGCGCCATGGTCTACGCTGCGAGAGAGGGCGACTGGAATGAAGTTTTTCGAGTAGAAGAGATGTGCTCGAACCTGATTGCAGAACTCAACGCCGTCAAAGAGTTCGAAAGTCTTTCCGATGCAGAAGAGAAGCGCAAGCGCGCCCTGCTGCGTGCGATCTTGGCGGACGACGCTGAGATTCGCAATCTCAGTGAACCATGGTTGTCACGCCTCTCGACTTGGTTGGGGCTGCCGCCCCCTCCTTCGAGCGGGCACTTCCCATACCACTAGGCCAAGCAAGACCAGGACTTGATCACCGAGCGATTGGGCAAAGCATGAGCGCGAGCAACGACTCCACCA
>JAJTHU010000308.1 GCA_021300055.1 Nitrosomonadaceae bacterium
CCTTGTTGCGGCACGATCAGTAGTTCACCGTCCGCGTTGTAGAAACAGCGCTGCATCGATTTGTTGGCGGCATACAAATGCACACCGACGCCACGTTGCAAACGTGCGTCACCATTGGTGGCGATGGTAAACAGACCGTCGAGCCAATCCGTCGGTGCTGCCGGAATATCGAATGCGCCCCAGCGTAGCCGATCTGGTGGCGTGGCGGCTTCTTGGCATGGTGCTGTGCGCAGTGCCGCATGATCGATCCGCGTGTATGCCGAGTGCTCAGCAGACGGGCGCAGCCGGTACTGCCAAGAACGCAGATTGTGATCGCGTGGGGCAGTGAACGCTGAACCCGACACCTGCTCCGCGTAAAGGCCGTGTGCAACGCACTGCGGTGAGTTGCGACCCTTAGGCAGCACGCCCGCGCGCGCCTCAGTGGCGAACTCGTTACCGAAGCCGGACAGATATTGCAGTCCTGACATCAGAGGACGCCCCGCGCCATTTGGTCGGCTTCGATGGCTTCAAAGAGCGCGCGGAAGTTGCCCTCACCAAAACCCTCGTTGCCTTTGCGCTGAATGATCTCAAAGAAGATCGGCCCGATGACGGTTTCCGTGAAAATTTGCAGCAACTTGTCTTCGTGTGACTCTTTATCGAGTCCTTCGCCGTCGATTAGGATTTTGTTGCGCTGTAGACGTGCAAGGTCCTCGCCGTGGTTCTTGACGCGCTTGTCAACGGCGGCGTAGTAGGAATCCGGCGTATCGAGAAAGCGCACGCCGTGAGCGCGCAACGCTTCGACGGCCTCGTAGATATTCTGCGTGGCTAGTGCAATGTGCTGGATCCCTTCGCCGTTATAGGCGTCGAGATATTCCTGAATCTGCGACTTCTTGTCGGAAGGTTCGTTGATCGGGATGCGAATCTTGCCGCACGGCGACGTTAGCGCGCGTGAGGTCAGGCCGGTCTTTTTGCCCTTGATGTCGAAGTAGCGAATCTCGCGGAAGTTGAACAACTTTTCGTAGAACGCCGCCCATGTGTCCATGCGGCCTTCGTAGACGTTGTGCGTCAGGTGGTCAACGTACGTGAGCCCGACGCCTTTCGGGTCGGGGTCAGTGCCTGCGATGGGCATGAAGTCGACGTCATAAATCGTTCGCGGGCCGTAGCGGTCGATGAGGTAGAGCAGCGAGCCGCCGATACCTTGAATGGCGGGCAAGTTGAGTTCCATTGGACCCACTGGCCCTTCGTATGGTTTGGCACCGAGTTCGATCGCGCGCTTGAAGGCTTTGGCGGCATCCTTGACGCGAATGCCGAATGCGCAGGCCGAGGGTCCGTGAACGCGCGCGAAGGATTGCGCGAAGCTGTCCTTTTCGGCATTGACGATGAAGTGAATGTCGCCTTGCTTATAGAGCAACACGTCTTTGGAGCGGTGTTTTGCCACGGCCACGAAGCCCATTTGCTCAAACAGGCGGCCAAGTGCTTTGGTGTCGGGGGCGGTGTATTCGACGAACTCAAAGCCGTCGGTGCCCATTGGATTTTCGAACAAGTCCATTTGGAAACTCCTCGCTACAATTTTCTGTCTACGCGGTGTACGTTGTGTACTAGATTAGGACAACTAGTCGCGTTGTTCGCTCGGTGCGCGGCGCAGTCAGTGGCGAGTAAGCTTGCTGGATGGAGACTGACTGTGACCGCAAAATCGGCAATGCCGAGGCGGTGTTGGCGAAGTTGCCAGTGAGGTCGGCACGGTCACGGTGTGGAACGGACAGTGCGACAATAGGTCAGACGTGGTGAGAGCCGCGGCGCTTGACCATGACCCAAAGTGGGCAGCGGAAGCGCGAACGGATGCCGATGGCGGCATCAGGACTGCAGAGAGTGATGCAATGGAGGTCTGACATGAAACATAGTTTACCCGCAAAAATCTTGTCCCGTTTTGCCTGTTTGGCGGTGGTGTGTAGTGGCCTAGTGCTTACCGGCTGCGCCAGCTTGATGGAGCCCGAACCTGAACCGCTCACGCTCGAGAAGTTGGTGGAGCTTGCGAAGTCGGGCAAGGATGCACAGACGCTTATCCAAGAAATCCAGAACAGCCGCACGATTTACGATGTCACGGCATCGCAATACGCAAAGCTCTCACGCGACGGCGTACCGGACGCGGTGATCGACTTCATGCAACAGGGCCAACTCAAGATGGCGGAACGAATGGGGCGTCGCGAAGCCATGCAGGACGCGTGGTTCTGGAGTCGCGGCTACTGGGGCTGGGGCTATTCCACCTGGGCGCCGCGACCATACGGCGTGTGGGTCGGCGGACGCTACTACAAACGCAGCTTTTAAACTTCTAGACTCGTTTATTGGCGGGCGTTTTCAGGCATTTTGCCTCAAACACCCCGCCAATAAAGAACTTTTTCCCGTCGATCGCAGCGGGATGACTAGCTGATCTTAAACTCGCTGAAGTTTGGCCCACCCATCCCCGCCTTTGTGGGCAGATCGCTCTGTGCTGATTCCATCATGCCAGCGTTGCCGACCAGCAGCGAGAGGTTGGTCGCCGAATCGGCGTTAGCAAGACCCTCTTGGATGGTGATCTTGCCGGCCTTGATGAGGCGGAACAAATCTTGCTCGAACGTCTGTGAACCAGGGGTCATGGATTTTTCCATGGCTTCTTTGATCTCTGGCACGCGGCCTTCTGCGATCAAGTCAACAATGTTGCCGGTGTTCATCAGGATCTCCACCGCTGGCGAACGACCACCCTCGTTATTCTTGACGAGTCGCTGCGAGATGATGCACTTCAACGACACTGCAAGGTCCGACAGCAACACCGCGCGCTGCTCCAGCGGGAAGAAGTTGATGATGCGGTTAAGCGCGTGATAGCTGTTATTCGCGTGCAGTGTTGCAAGGCAAAGGTGACCCGACAGCGCGTACATCATCGCCGACTTCATGGTCTCGATGTCGCGAATTTCGCCGACCAGAATCAAGTCGGGCGCTTGCCGCATCGCGTTGCGCATCGCTTCGTGGAACGAGTGCGAGTCATTACCGATCTCGCGCTGATTCACGATGCACTTCTTGGAACGGAAGATGAATTCGATCGGGTCTTCAAACGTGAGGATATGGCCCGGCTTCATCGCATTGCGAAAATCCATCATTGCCGCGAGTGTGGTCGACTTACCTGAACCAGTCGCGCCGACGACGAGAATCAGCCCGCGCTTTTCCATGATCACTTGCTTGAGCACATTCGGCACCCCAAGGGAATCGAATGGCGGGACATCTGTCGAGATATAGCGCACCACTGCTGCCACGCTCGACTTCTGATGCATCATGTTGACGCGGAAGTTGCCAACACCTTCGATCGGAAAGGACAGGTTGAGTTCGAGCTCCTTTTCGAAGCGTTCGATTTGGTCTGGCTTAAGGATTTCGTAGCAAATCTTCTTGGCTTCCTCGGCGGTGAGCACTTGCGGGTTCACCGGGGTGGAGGTGCCATTGACTTTCATGTTGATGGGGGCGCCGGCCGAAACAAAAATATCGGAGGCTTTCTTCTCCGCCATCAAGCGAAACAATTTTTCAAGAATGGCCATCTTGGTCTCTCCCGGGGCTTTTTCAGGCGCGTAGCAATTCGTTAATGCCCGTCTTTGCGCGCGTCTTGGCGTCAACGGTCTTGACGATAACCGCGCAATACAGGCTGTACTTTCCGTCTGGCGAAGGTAGGTTACCTGACACAACGACCGAGTAGGGCGGCACGCGTCCGTAGAGCACTTCACCGGTCTCGCGGTTGTAAATCTTGGTCGATTGACCGATGTATACGCCCATCGATAGCACTGAGCCCTCGCCGACGATCACGCCCTCTACGACTTCGGAGCGTGCACCGATGAAGCAGCCGTCTTCAATGATGGTTGGATTGGCCTGAATGGGTTCGAGTACGCCTCCGATGCCGACACCGCCAGACAGGTGAACGTTCTTGCCGATCTGCGC
>JAJTHU010000163.1 GCA_021300055.1 Nitrosomonadaceae bacterium
GGCACGATCCCCCTGCAGTGGTGGCGGCTGGACGGTGCCGGCCACACTGTCCCCAGCCAGGCCGTGATTGTGAGCCCCAACCCGCTCACCGGCATCCAGAACCGCGACATCGAGTTTGCGGAAGTTGCCTGGGCTTTTTTTTGCGTCGCGATTACCTGCTAATCGATAGACACTTAACCTAAACATCATTATTCCATGACGTGCGCTGCGGAACCGTTCCTAAAAACATAGACATCCATTCGGCGGCCTAAAATGGCACATCGAGTGTGATGTCTACCGCGCTCACCGAACAGTGTTGTGAGCTCGCGCGCCGGAATTCCGCCTACAAATCACAGTTAGGTTGCAAGGCAGGCGGTGTTCTGGCTGTCTTGGATTGGCGCGCAGCCTACCGTAGTCGCGCTTCATGCGCCACTGCCCCGCCTTCCATCTCACGCGCCGCATTGGCGATACGCAGCGCAACGGCGGTCGGCAGCACTCCGCGACCAGTGCGTTTAAACAGCGGCGAGCCCACTTGGGCTTCAAGCTCGGCGATGTGACGCCACAGCGTTGGCTGTTCTGCGCCGAATCTTTTGGCGGCCCCCATCAGACTCCCGGCACCGAGCACTGCCAAAAAACTTCTGACGAGAGCCTAGTCAAAGTTGTTCTTATTCATACGCAATTGCATATCTCATTTACAAATTTAAGCAATTGTCGAATATCTCGCAAACGCGCAAACTTGGTTCTAGCAACTTCGCCAAGGAAATCAGCATGCAATCAAAAACCGCACTCATTCTGGGAGCCAATGGCCGCCTGGGACGCGCCGTACTCGAAGCTTTCGTCGCCGCGGGCTGGCAGGTTTTGGCGCAGGCAAGACGCCCGATCGAGAACCTGCCGCCACGGGCGCGCCAGCTCGGCATCGACATGTCCAACACCGAAGCAGTCGCCTGCGCCGCGCGCGATGCCAGCATCGTGGTCTACGCGGTTAATCCCTTGTACACAGAATGGGATAAAAAGCTGCTGCCGCTGGCGCGTCAGGGCATGGGTATCGCCGAACGCCTCGGCGCGCTGTTTATGCTGCCAGCTAACGTTTATGGATTCGGCGAAAAAATGCCGGCGCGACTTGTCGAAAGTACGGTGCAACGACCAACATCCAAAAAAGGCAAGCAACGCGTGGCGCTCGAAGAGGAAATGCAATCTCGCATACAGCGCGGACTGCGCGGCGTGGTGATTTGCGCCGGGGATTTTTTTGGAGGCGGTACAGGTAACTGGTTCGACCAAGCGATCGTCAAGTCGATTAAGAGCGGCAAACTTGTTTACCCGGGCCCGACGGATATTGTCCACGCCTGGGCCTACCTGCCGGATTTGGCGCGGACGTTTGTCGGCCTCGCCGAACTCGACCTCGCCGGCAACCTGAACGCCCCGGTCATGCGGCACTACACGCCAGCAACGGCCTCGACCCTCGGTTCGTTCAAAAAAATTCACTTTGCCGGCCATAACATCACCGGCAAAGAATTGCTCGACAGCGTTGAGGCCGCCGCAAGGCGACTGAATATCGCCAGTGGCCGCTTCAAACGTTCGAGCATGCCGTGGTCGGTAATTCGGTTCATAGGTGTGGTCAACCCGATGTGGCGCGAACTTGCCCGGATGTCGTATCTGTGGCGGGTGCCGCACGCCGTCGAAAGCATCTCTATGGCTGACTTGTTGCCCAATCTTACGCAGACGCCTCTGGGCGTCGCGGTTCAAACCTCAATCGAAACTCTCGGCTATGGTCGCGCTGCCGCCAAAAGGACACACGCCTCACCGCGCCTCACCACGAGCGTATCCCGCTAGGTTTTACCGGAATTGGAACATGCGAACCCACGCATCTATTCATCAACCATTCGGCGGCATCTTTGCCCTCGTCGCTGCCACGCTCTTTACGATCGCGCTGGTTGTGCTCGGCCAGGCGATAGGCTGGCCGGGCATTCTGCGCGAGCCCCCTTCAGTCGTACTTCCCCGCATTGATGCCAATCGAATGCCGATGATCTTCGGCTATGCCTGCTACCTGCTTTCATCTCTCGCGCTGATCCCAGTCGCATTTGCGTTACGCGAGCGATTCATCGCCGCAAGTGTCAGCCATGCCGTCGCAGACACCATCACTTTTTTTGGTGCCGCTGGCGCGGTACTAAAAATACTCGGCATTGTGCGTTGGTTAGCATCCATGCCGACGCTGGCTTCGCAGTACGCTGCGGCGACAACACTGGAAACACGCAGCATGCTCGAAGTGTCTTACACAGCTCTCAATGGGTACGCTGGCTCGGTGGGCGAGTTGCTCGGTGTGCAATTGGTGAGCGGCATCTGGATGACGAGTGTTGGCTTCGTGTTGCTGCGCCAATTCAGCTCAGGCTGGGGGGCGTCGTTGGTCAGCGCGTTGGGCATCCTGACCGGCACTGGTCTTGTCATCGCGACCGTAAGAATTTTTGAACCAAACATCGCCGCCATTCAGGCATTCATCAATCCGGCCGGGCTGATCTGGGTTGTCGCGTTGGGAATACTGATGTGCGCTAAGGCCCGCACACAACCCAGCAACGAAGCGCCGCCAACATCGCTTTCAATTGCCGATAGCAGTACCTCGCATCGGTCTTAATCTTCAACCTAACTTAGTCGCAGGAGTTACCATGGTTATTCATCATTTTGTTAAACGCGGCTTGGCCGTTACAGCCGTCAGTTTGCTCGCAGCGTGCAGCTCGATTGCCCCGACCCAGTCCACTCTCGGCTCGTCAGCCGAGCTACGCACCAGTAGCGACGGTTCGCGGCATTTCCTCAAGGCGCCGGTCAAGATCCAGACCGAAATTCACATCGCTGATGTAGGCTTTGTGCTTGCACCTGACTCAAAAGAGTCTCTGTCCGCCGATGAGCGCCGGGAACTGACCGATGAACTTCGCAAACAGTTAGTCACCTCCCTGAAGGAGACGTACACGGTCGTCGAAACACCATCCGTCAATTCGCTCTCACTACGGGCAACCATCACTGATGTGCGTACTTCAAGTGTCGCCGTCAATCTTGTATCATCAGCGCTTCTCCTTCTGCCGGTAGATAAGGGCGGGGCGGCAGTCGAATTCGAGCTAAAAACCTCTTCAGGCGAACGCGTTGCGGCCATGTCGGCTGCTGCGCAGGGGAAATTTGTGCAGTTTTCGGGCGCGTTCTCAAAACTTGGGCAAGCCAAACTAGTGATGATGGACCACGCTAAGTCTCTGGCCGAGCTGTTGCAAGGTAACGTCCCGACCGGTGCGAAGGCCAACAGCTAGTCCGCACGACAAAGGTCAGGAAGCGAAAACAACATGAACCGACGTTCATTCATCCGACTTGTTGGCGGTGGCGTGGTGCTTGCTGCCTCGTCCGCTACCAGCGGGTGTAGCTCTCGACTGCCCGACGTAGCGGTCACGCCTTGGAAGGGGCCAGTGAACGAGCCGGATCCACGCAAATGGATTCTCAGTTATGCCATCCTCGCACCGAACGCCCACAACCTGCAGTCGTGGTTGGTGGATTTGAGGACGTCGGATGAGATAACCCTCTACTGCGATTCGTCTCGATTGTTACCAGAGTCTGACCCGTTCGGCCGACAAAGCATGATCAGTCAAGGCACTTTCTTGGAACTACTCGTAATCGCAGCCAAGGAGCGTGGGCTGGCTGCTGAAATCACCCTCTTTCCAAACGGCGAATTCAACTTGGCGCAAGCATCAAGCCATCCCACGGCACGAATCCGCCTGCAGAAAACCGCCAACATCAAGGCCGACCCGTTGTTTTCACAAATTGTACGGCGGCGTACTAACCGGGATGCCTACCTACCTTTAGCAGTACCCCCCGGCGCGATGGCAGCCATCGCCGCGAGTGTCGTCGGGTTTGATGCACGGGCCGGCTTCATCGACAGCAGCAAACCTGATTTATGCGATCAGCATCGACGAATCGCCCTAGACGCTTTCCGCATTGAATTGGTGACACCGCGAACCATGATGGAAACGCTGGGAGTGGTGCGAGTTGGACCTGTAGAAATCGCCGAGCACCGCGATGGGATTGTAGTCAACAAGTTAATGCCTAGATTGATGGCGGCAATCGGTGTCTTTGATCGCACCAAGGCGCCTGCCGCTGATGACCTAGCGATCACCACGCAGCTTGCGGATTTTCAAACCAGCCTGAATTCGACCAACGCATTTTTTTGGCTATCGACCCCCAGTAACAGCCGCGCGACTCAGGTCAACGTCGGGCGCGCGTATGTCCGCGCACAACTCGCCGCGGCGGCAGTTGGACTCTCCATGCACCCGATGTCACAAGCCCTGCAGGAATATCCCGAACAGGCGGGCGAGTACAGAAAGTTTCACGATCTTGTTGGTGCGTCGGCAAGAGCAGAGACGGTACAAATGTGGGCACGGTTGGGATATGGCACGGCAATTGAACCTTCCCCAAGGCGCGGGTTGGCAGCACATATCCGCACTGCCTGACAACCAGCGCTGATCAACACGCGCATGCAGGGTTTCAGACCGTGCCGAGGCCGTAGCTGCTACATCCCCCGTGAGCACTTGCGGCGTACCAACAAAAACGGCTGTTGCGGATGACCGCGGTGCCCGTTTTCGAAGGGCATCAGGTCAGGTTAACGTCTGGCTACCCATGGCGCTTCTTGCCAAGTTAGCCATCGGCACCAGCTGATGCCGATCATGCCCTTTCTGGACGACCTCATGCGCCACAATCAGGTGGTGGGCGGTGTCGACTGCCGCTTGAACGTTGTAGCC